>NZ_JVPL01000165.1:0-6937 GCF_001054655.1 Bacillus sp. 220_BSPC | reverse complement strand
TAAAAATAGACAAACTCGATTTTCATCGAGTTTGTCTACAGTCTGAAGCCAACGATTTCGTTGGCTTTTTGTCTGTAGGATCCTTTCAATTATCATACATTCAAGTAACCTTCTTAAACTAAACTGGTAGTTTAGCTACAGAAAAATTGTATTACTTTTCATCTATTGGGAAAAAATATAAATAAGAACAAGAAGGAGGGAACAGAGATGGAAGTGAATATGAGTGTTGAAGAAGTCGTGAATCAAATTTCTGGCTTAGTAGAAAAAGAAGGAAAGCTACCTCGAAAGAAAGAGGTAAAGAAGTCAGATCCGGAGTTAATGAAGAATGCATTGTATTATTTTCCTAATTGGGATACTGCAGTAGAACATAGCATTGGATCTTAACTAAAACATTTATTTTTCAATTAGTACATATAAGGCAAGGGAAGTTATGAAGGCCGCCAATTGGCGGCCTTTTGAACGTGCGATTCTTTACATTATCATATAACCCCTATTCAAACTATCTATCGAATAGTTTAGTTAAATAAAGATATGGACGCATCAAAGTGAATCAATCTCATATTTTCTTTTCGGAACGAGTGGAGTATCGATCTTTTTTAGTAGATAAAGTCTGATATTTCAATGAAGCATAGTGTAACTTTTTTCCATATGGGACCGTATAATAATTTGTTAAAACACAAGAAAAGAGGGTTCCAATGAAAAAGATATTGTTGATTTTGGCAGCCGTTTTTTTGGTAACAGGACTTAGTGCTTGTAAAGGAGTCCAGGAGGGAAATGAGGAATCTCCGCCAATTTCAGAAAAGCCAAATGATAATCCTAAGCAAACCGACGGGCAAGAAGATCCTCCAGGTGAATCGGTCGATGATCCGGCTAAAGATCTGCCAAATACGAAAACGGATACGATCATATTAGAAGGTATGGAAGAACCATTCCAATTCACGCTTCATCACAGTCAGGCATTGGGATTCTCAACCTACATCGTGGATGACATGGTCGTTGAAGAGGCTAGTTCTGGTGAAGGGGATGCAATGATTGTTTTTGCAAATTTTGCAGGCAAGAGAAATGAGGATGCCAAAGTTCAGATTTTTTCCAAAAGTGAGGGTACGAATGCGACAATAGAAGAAAAGAAGGAGTTTGCGAGGGAAGTTGTGATAAGCAACGGCTTTGAGATAAAACAGCGATCTGATAATTCGCCTAACCGATTTGATTGGTCTGAGGTGGAATTTGACATTAGCCAGAAGGGCAGTAATTATTCCATATTGGGTACATTGTCCGTTTTTCAACATGGCGACCGTGTTTACTATGCAATCGTTCAATACCCGGAAGATTATGAAGAAGGCTTCATACCGCGGGTTGTAAAAATGTTTGATGATATCGTATGGTATGAAGCAACTTGATAAATGAGTATCCGGAATTGGGTACACCATTTTAACAGAGAGTGGTACTATATTTGTCCGGTAAGGAATCCTGTTGAACGGTAGGAAGCTAGTTTGTCTACAGTCGGAGAGCAGCTCTTTTGCTGCTCTTTTTTGTATGATGGGATTGTCTGCTTTATTCAGATCAAGAAGGATAAATGATTGGGTTAGAGAATAATTAGTGATAGGTTTTCAAAAAACGAATTTGATAGAAAATAGGTGAAGCAAGTGGAGTTGGATTCATTATATAAGACATATCGACCTTTTCTTTTTTCCATCGCATACCGGATGCTCGGATCGGTTACCGATGCAGAAGATATCGTTCATGATTTATTCCTGCAGCTTAAGCTTGATACCAACGAAATTAAGGACATGAAAGCATATCTTGCGAAAATGACGACAAACCGCTGTCTGAATTACTTGAAATCAGCCCGTAAGAGAAGAGAGGTTTACACAGGTCCTTGGCTGCCAGAACCTCGGGTAAACGAAACAGATCAGCCTCTAGATAAGGTCGTAACGGATGAAACGGTTGCATATGCCTTCCTCGTTTTGCTGGAACAGCTTTCACCTGTTGAAAGAGCGGTTTTCGTGCTTAGGGAAGCATTCACTTACAGCTATGAAGATATCGCCGAGATGCTGGAAAAGAATGAAGTGAACTGCAGAAAGATCTACAGCCGGGCTAAGCGGAGATTACAGAATGATAGGCCCGTCCATCCGGAGGATACGAAACATGTCGATCTGTTGGCAAAAAAATTCATAAAAGCATCTGCGACAGGAAACTTTGAGGAGTTTTTGGATCTTCTTACAGAAGATGTTGTCCTTGTTACTGACGGCGGAGGTAAAGTGCTTTCTGCATTAAACCCAATTGTAACCAGACAGCGCGTATCCGCCTTTCTTAATGGCGTTTCTGCTAAAGGAGGCTTCATAGGAGAACTTCTTCCGGTGATGGTCAATGGCCAGGAGGGAATTTTGCAAATGAAAGAAGGAAAACCTACCAAAGTCATCTGCTTTGAATTAGATCCAAAACAAAAAAATATCCGCAAAATCTTCATTGTCACCAATCCCGATAAATTAAATCATATTCCTGTGATAGATTGAGGGGTCTTTTTTGGGGATGTCACAAATCAAACCCCTATTTTGTCTTATAAGTGGAACCTAAAAAGATTTAATGGAGGAGATTGACATGGAACAACGGATTAACTACATGAAGACAAATCGTGAAGTGATCAAATTAATGATGGGTTTGGAGGAGTACAAGAAAACAACGGAAATCGAAAGCGCATTAATCGAATTGATTAAAATTCGCGCGTCTCAAATCAATGGCTGTGCGTACTGCTTGGATATGCATACAAAGGATGCCCGGGCAATGGGTGAAACGGAACAAAGAATTTACTGTTTGAGTGCTTGGCGTGAAACACCATTCTATTCTGATTCGGAAAGGGCAGCGCTGGAATTGACGGAAGCGGTCACGGCCATTTCTGCCAACGGTGTACCTGATGAACTGTATGAGAGGGTCCGCCTTCATTTTGATGAAAAACAATATATCGATCTCGTTACCATAATCATCACCATCAACGGCTGGAACCGATTGGCCATTTCAGCCCAAAACATACCAGGGCACTATAAGCCTGTAATGGAAAAATAATGTCGTTATTAAAACCCCTTGTATGGTTACAAGGGGTTTTAATTGTGAAAATCGTGGCTTTTTAATTATTTTTCTTTTTTATAAAAGCGTTCACCCGTATCAGGATTATAATACACCCTTGTTTTTTCTCCTGTCACGGGGTCTATATTTATTTCATCTGTCGATTGAAATCCATCAGGAATTTTTACACCGTGATTGCGTTTAAACCGTTTATCATAGATAAAGTATCCAAGTAAAATGCATAAGATAACTATAATAATTTGTAATATATAGTACCCTATGATGAATTTCATTATATTTTCTCCACAATGACGGCAGTTCCATATGCAACAATTTCGCTCATATTCGTACCGATTTCCCCGGAATCATATCTCATCATAATAATTGCGTTTGCACCCATTTCATTGGCATTTTTTATCATACGGTCCATAGCTTCTTTTCTTGAATCTTCAAGCATCGCTGTATATTGCTTGATTTCTCCGCCTACCAGGGACTTTAACCCTGCCATGATATCGCCGCCAATCCCTCTGCTTCTAACAATTAGACCGAAGGCAGGCCCTTTTACCTCTACAATTTTGTACCCTTCAATCTTTTCTGTGGTAACAACCAACACATTAATCGCCTCCGACTTATTTACTTTATTATGAAATTTTCCTGAACTGAAAGCATGAACGAATGATCCAAGTTCGCATGAAGTTTAAACATTCCCTTTAGTTCCTTTTTTATCAAGCGCAATGATCATACCTTTAAATTTTACCATAATATAAGCTTTATCCCCCTTATATAATAGGTCAGGAACAGGGGACGTTTACTTTCCTATGTACACACCTCAAATGAGGGGTGCTAAGGGTGACGGAATCAGATATTGCTAAAACTAGAGGGGCTTTTTTTAAGTTTGATTCTACAGACTGAGAGTATTAACTACTTTTGACACCAATTAAAATTAGTGCAACTCCTGAAAAAACACATGTTATTTTAAATAAGGATAGTTTTTCAGAGACCCCGATTAACCCAACTGTGGTTGTAATAATAAGAATAATAGGTCCGATTAAGGCCAATGAGCTATTAACTAATAATGCTTTTTCTATGTTGTTTAGCTTAAACATCAGCGCAGCTGCCAAGATTTCAACACTGCCGGAAAATAGGCGAAGTAAAACCATAATAAGAACGGCTTTTTCAATAGCTAAAAACATAGTACCCTCCTCAGTGAAAATACACAGTATATGAATATTTATGTTTTAAATTTGAGGTTAGGACTAGCCATTTTATTTTTTTATTATCATTATCTGAAATGAAGATTGACCACTACATGGACATACACCTATTTATCACAATTGTATAAAATACTGAGTATTGAGCTTTATATAAAAACTTGGGGTGATTACATGTTTTATCATGTTAAAGAATTGCAATACCATGCTAAACCTGATAGACCTGATCCGTTATTCGCTAAACAATTACAAGAGGTTTTAGGTGGTCAATTCGGTGAAATTTCAGTTGCCTTACAATATTTATTCCAAGGGTGGAGTGTAAGAGGGAACGGAAAATATAAGGATTTATTAATGGATACCGGTACAGAAGAATTGGCGCATATAGAAATGTTGGCTACGATGATTGCCAGGTTATTGGATGGTGCTCCTGTAGGGGACTTGGAAACGGCAGCAAAAGATCCTATTATTGGGGCGATCCTTGGGGGAATGAACCCTCAACATGCAATTGTTTCAGGTCTAGGAGCAATGCCTGCAGACAGCGTTGGAAATAGGTGGACAGCTGACTATATAATCGCAAGCGGTAATTTGTTGGCAGATTTTAGAGCCAACCTTAATGCTGAGTCTCAAGGCCGCCTCCAAGTTGTTAGACTATACGAGGCCACTAACGACCGGGGCGTGAAAGACATGTTATCTTGGCTGATTGCCCGTGATACTATGCATCAAAATCAATGGATCGCAGCTATCAAAGAACTAGAGGCTGCAGAATGTGGCATAGTTGTACCAACTACGTTTCCTAAAGATCTTGAGAAAAGAGAAGTAGCCTATACACTATTCAATTTCTCTCAGGGAAATCAAAGTGCAGAGGGTCGATGGGCTCATGGTACAAGTATGGATTGCGAAGGCACCTTTAACTATGTAGAACATCCAATCCCATTTGCAAATAAACCAAAATTAAATCCAGCACCACCATATATTTATGATACTCCCCCTAATGCATTGAAAGCTAATCCTGGGAATATCCCTCCAAGTATGTGTTAATGAAAGACATAATATAATTACTTATTAAGGGTGAATGAAAGTAAGTACCTTTTCGAGGCAAAATAATCAAACGGATTGCAAATGCCCCCCCATCAAGCCTGAAAATTTGATGGGGTATTTTTTTGGTTAGGACCTCGAGCTGTTTCTCACTTTAAACTGTACCCTATAGAGTAGACACCTAAAAAAGTCTCCTATAGGGTACTTTTTTGTATAATTAAGAAACACAACGAGAAAACACAACATGGGACTGGAGAAGGTTATGAGTAAAAAGCTTTTTACAGAGAAAGAAATCAAACTACTATCATCTAATAATTATGTTAAATCTGTAAGTTCAAAAGGAATTACTTATACTGATGAATTTAAGCATATATTTATAGCGGAAAAACAGAAAGGCAAGTTCGTAAGGCAAATATTTGAAGAATTTGGGTTTGATGTAGAGGTTTTGGGGACGGAAAGAATTAAATCAGCGAGTAAGAGATGGCAAGCAGTTTACGAGAAGAACGGGATTATTGGTTTATGTGACACTAGAGCAGGAAATTCAGGGCGCCAAAAGGAAAGAAAACTTACCCTAGAGGAGAAAAATGCTCGCTTAGAAGCACAAATCAACTTACTAAAGGCAGAAAACGAACTGTTAAAAAAGATTCGTTTTGCAGAAAGGGGGATGAAGAAGTAGTTCTTCCTCCTTTCCAAAAATATATCCTAATTCGCTCCGTGATTGAAAAATATCAACTAAAACATATGGTGAAATACCTTTGTAAAATAGTCGGTGTTTCAAGAAGTGGTTATTATAATTACTTCTCAGTGAAATCACAGGAAAAAAGAATTCGAAAAGATGAAAAGGATGAGGTAGTGAAAGAAATCATCATAAAAGCATTCCATTTCAAAAATCGTAAGAAAGGGGCTCGTCAGATCAAAATGACTTTGGCGGGTCAATTTAATGTTGTCTATAATTTGAAGCGTATCCGGCGAATCATGAAGAAGTACAGCATTATATGCCCTATTCGGAAGGCAAATCCGTACAGACGAATGATGAAAGCCACTCACGAGCACCGTGTGGTGCCGAATCTTTTGAAGAGGGAATTCAAACAGGAAGTTCCAGGTAAAATACTACTGACAGATATCACATATTTGTTCTATGGCCAAGGAAAGAAAGCTTATCTATCAACGATTAAGGATGCTTCGACCAATGAAATTGTGGCTTACCATGTATCAGATCGCATTACCATGGACCTGGCTACGGAAACCCTCCTCAAGTTAAAGAAAAATCGAAGATTTCACAAAGCAAAGAATGCCTTTATCCACTCTGATCAGGGAACTCATTATACCCATCCGGACTTTCAGAAATTAGTAAAAAAACTGGGATTAGGCCAGTCGATGTCAAGGCGCGGGAACTGCTGGGATAATGCACCTCAAGAATCTTTTTTTGGCCATTTTAAAGATGAAGCCTCTATTAAAGCATGTTCAACTTTAGATGAATTAAAAAAAGAAATTAAGCAATATATGACGTATTACAATCACTACAGATACCAATGGAATTTAAAAAAGATGACTCCTGTTCAATACAGAAATCATCTTTTTCAAGCTGCCTAGGCTTTTTTTAAACTGTCCTTTACAAAGGGTACATTTCA
>NZ_JVPL01000164.1:0-3103 GCF_001054655.1 Bacillus sp. 220_BSPC | reverse complement strand
CGAGTAAAAGTGCAAAATTCACGAGTAAAAGTGCGAAACTCACGAGTAAACGTGAAAACTCACCAGTAAAAGTGCGAAATTCACGAGTAAAAGTGCGAAAACTAAGTGTGCAGTACGAATTCACGAGTAAAACAGCAAAAAAAGCTCCCTGGGCCGTTCCATTAATGGGTGCAGGAAGCTTTTTATTTGGTTTAGAATTGCTCTGCGCTTTTTCGAACTAATTTTTCCAGGAAGAAAAAGCATTCGCGTTTCCGCTCAAGTTCGGTTTGTCCATTTTCGGTGACATGATAATATTTCCTTCGGCCTGATTCGGACTCTTTCCAATGTCCTTTTATGAATTCTTTTTTTTCTAATCGTTTAAGGGCAGGGTAGAGGGTGCCTTCACTTATTTCATAGTTGCCCTTGCTCATTTGCTTCAGGATTTTGGTTATTTCATAGCCGTATAGCCTTTTTTGTGAAAGAAGTGAAAGCAAAAGGAGGTCAATGCTTCCCTTCATTAATTCTTTATCCATATAAAATCTCCTCCTTTTCATTTTTAAAGTGTAATACGTTGTACATCGTATCACAAGGTGCATTTTACTTTTCTTAAAAAAAATGGTTAAATGACGATTGCTAAATAAATTTAATCATAGTAAAATGTGCTTCGGAACGGATGAGTTGTGAAGAGTGTGGTAAGGATACTATATACATGATTTAATTGTTTTAATGAAAATACGGAATAGGATAGAAGAATCACTACTCAAGGGGTATTAATTGATTTTTTTTCGAAAATCATTTAGATTCTATTTATCAACAAGAGCAAAGAAAGAAGGTCCTAGATAGATGAAAGTGAAAGCACCTGAGTCATTCACATATATAGGTGGAAAGAGAGCAGTTCTTCTGCTTCACGGGTTTACCGGAAGTACAGGAGATATGAAGAAATTAGGGAAGTACTTAAATGATCTCGACTATACTTGCCACGGACCTCTTTATAGTGGGCACGGAGTATCAGCCGAGGAACTTGCTAAAACTGGTCCAAAGGAATGGTGGGGAGATGTAGTTAATGGCTATAATTTCCTAAAAGGAGAAGGCTATGAGGAAATTGCAGTTGTAGGAATTTCTTTAGGGGGAGTGTTCTCATTAAAAGTGGGAATTGAATTGCCTGTAAAAGGGGTAGTTTCAATGTGTGCTCCGACGCAAGGAAAAAGTATCGATCGACAAAAGAACCGCTTGCTCAATTATGCACAGGCTTATAAGAAGTTTGAGGGCAAAGATGAAGACCAAATTGCTGCAGAAGTGAAGCTGCTTGAAGAAGAGCCTATGCCTCAACTAAAAGATGTGTTGAACATTATAAATGAGACAGGTGAAAATTTAGATTTAATCACATCCCCAACTCTTGTTCTGCAAGGTCGTTTGGATGATCCCGACTATACGGAGAGTGCTACAGCGATTTTCAATGAAGTCGATACACAGCATAAACACTTGATATGGTATGAAAAATCTGGCCATATTATCACATTGGGCAAGGAACGTGAACAGGTGTATGAAGATGTGTATAAGTTCTTGAATACACTGAATTGGTCGGAGTAATAAGCGATATTTTGGATCCCCTTTAAGTTGAACGTGTAAAAAGCCTACAGTCCTAAGTTAAACTGTACCCTATAGAGTAGACACCTAAAAAAGTCTCCTATAGGGTACTTTTTTGTATAATTAAGAAACACAACGAGAAAACACAACATGGGACTGGAGAAGGTTATGAGTAAAAAGCTTTTTACAGAGAAAGAAATCAAACTACTATCATCTAATAATTATGTTAAATCTGTAAGTTCAAAAGGAATTACTTATACTGATGAATTTAAGCATATATTTATAGCGGAAAAACAGAAAGGCAAGTTCGTAAGGCAAATATTTGAAGAATTTGGGTTTGATGTAGAGGTTTTGGGGACGGAAAGAATTAAATCAGCGAGTAAGAGATGGCAAGCAGTTTACGAGAAGAACGGGATTATTGGTTTATGTGACACTAGAGCAGGAAATTCAGGGCGCCAAAAGGAAAGAAAACTTACCCTAGAGGAGAAAAATGCTCGCTTAGAAGCACAAATCAACTTACTAAAGGCAGAAAACGAACTGTTAAAAAAGATTCGTTTTGCAGAAAGGGGGATGAAGAAGTAGTTCTTCCTCCTTTCCAAAAATATATCCTAATTCGCTCCGTGATTGAAAAATATCAACTAAAACATATGGTGAAATACCTTTGTAAAATAGTCGGTGTTTCAAGAAGTGGTTATTATAATTACTTCTCAGTGAAATCACAGGAAAAAAGAATTCGAAAAGATGAAAAGGATGAGGTAGTGAAAGAAATCATCATAAAAGCATTCCATTTCAAAAATCGTAAGAAAGGGGCTCGTCAGATCAAAATGACTTTGGCGGGTCAATTTAATGTTGTCTATAATTTGAAGCGTATCCGGCGAATCATGAAGAAGTACAGCATTATATGCCCTATTCGGAAGGCAAATCCGTACAGACGAATGATGAAAGCCACTCACGAGCACCGTGTGGTGCCGAATCTTTTGAAGAGGGAATTCAAACAGGAAGTTCCAGGTAAAATACTACTGACAGATATCACATATTTGTTCTATGGCCAAGGAAAGAAAGCTTATCTATCAACGATTAAGGATGCTTCGACCAATGAAATTGTGGCTTACCATGTATCAGATCGCATTACCATGGACCTGGCTACGGAAACCCTCCTCAAGTTAAAGAAAAATCGAAGATTTCACAAAGCAAAGAATGCCTTTATCCACTCTGATCAGGGAACTCATTATACCCATCCGGACTTTCAGAAATTAGTAAAAAAACTGGGATTAGGCCAGTCGATGTCAAGGCGCGGGAACTGCTGGGATAATGCACCTCAAGAATCTTTTTTTGGCCATTTTAAAGATGAAGCCTCTATTAAAGCATGTTCAACTTTAGATGAATTAAAAAAAGAAATTAAGCAATATATGACGTATTACAATCACTACAGATACCAATGGAATTTAAAAAAGATGACTCCTGTTCAATACAGAAATCATCTTTTTCAAGCTGCCTAGGCTTTTTTTAAACTGTCCTTTACAAAGGGTACATTTCA
>NZ_JVPL01000163.1:0-7369 GCF_001054655.1 Bacillus sp. 220_BSPC | reverse complement strand
GCGAAAGCCGAGGAGGCTCCCCGACCGCCCGCGGAAAGCGAGTGCCCTACATTCCAATCAACGTCCAAATTGTACAAGCAAAAAAAACTGTAGACAAACTCGAATTTCATCGAGTTTGTCTACAGTCGGGCACTTAACCTTAATGGTCAAGTGCTTTTGTTATTCAAAACTTCTTTATTTTGATTGATGATGATTTTATTTCTTAAAATCATTTCTTTATTATTAAGTCCAACATTGAGTTCTTTGGTATTATTCACTTTTTCCAGCAGTGAAATTACGGATATTTCCAGTAATTCAGAAATAGGCATTTGTGTTTTGGATGATAAAATTTCAAGTTCATGGATTAATTTAGGGGATAGCATTGGTTGTTTTTGATTTATTTCCATGACAGGACCCGCTTTCTTAAAAAAGTTATGTAATTGTCATTTAAGTATATAATGTCGGTTTCCGATAAAACATTAAATTAGCGTTATTTATGTTAAGAGTTGATGACAGGCATAACCATGAATGACTCAGCATAAGTCACCATACCTAAATCCAATTTGGAATATATCGTGTATTCTTTGAATTATATGAAATATCAGGGAAGGTACATTACAACTATATAATTCTATGTCTCCAGATTTGTCAACCATTGGCTTTTCTGATAGTATAAATGTCCATTTCGTCTTAGCATCGGCATTTTAATAAGTTTGATCAATATACAAGGAAGGGGAGTGATTTCATTGGGTAATCACCCTGATTTTGAAAAGGAACGGCAGCGACTGGATTTTACAAAACGTTATATCGATGTAGTCATCAAAACATCAGAAACAAGCAAAGATCAATTTCAGCGGAATATGCAAGAAGCTTTTGGCGACGCCGATTGGTCTGAATCAGCCTTATATTCACAGCTGCTGACGACGGCCAACTTTTTTGAGATGTCCAAAACCGAACTTGAAAGTTTACGCAAAGCAAGTAAAAAACCTTACTTTGCAAGAGTGGATTTTGAAAGGAATGATGGGGAGAGAGGCGAAGTCCTTTATTTCGGAAAAGCATCTCTTTATCAGAGGGAAAGCCAGGAACAGATCATCGTCGATTGGCGTTCACCGATTGCAAATCTGTATTATGAGGGACGGATTGGTGAAATAGAATATGAAGCGGAAGGGGAGACATTCAGCGGGAACATCACTTTAAAAAGACAGCTAATGATAGAAGAAGGTGTCTTGGAGGAGATAAGGGACATTGATTTGACAACAACGGATGAATTGTTGCAGGAATCCCTTTCCAAGAGTTCCAGCAATCGATTGACGGATATCATCACCACGATCCAGGAAGAACAGAATAAAATCATTCGGGCAGATTTGAATAAACCTATCATTGTCCAGGGCGCAGCGGGCAGCGGTAAAACCACAATCGCTTTACATAGGATCTCTTATTTCATTTACCACTATAAAGACTTGTTCGATCCGCGACAATTAATGATTCTTGCTCCGAGCCGGGTATTCATTGATTACATATCTGAAGCTTTACCTGAATTGGGTGTCGAAAAGGTAAAACAATTCACGTTTTCCGAATATGTTCAGGCAGCGATAGGAAAGCAAGTGAAGCTTATAGCGGATGATAAATTAACGCGATTGCTGGAAAAGGATGATGAAGAAATTAATTCAGCCGTCTGGATATCAGGTCTGAAGGGATCCCCTGCCTTTAAATATATATTGGACGAATATATAAAGGACATTTTCAGTGGGTTTCATCCGGATGCTGATTTTTATTGTGATAAATATCGCCTCTATTCCGCTAAGAAGTTCATTAGATTATTGGAAGAGGATTATTGGTATTTACCGTTATACAACCGGCTGGACAAACTTAAGGCCATTTTACAAAATGAAGTGAAATTAAAAAAGAAAACAATGCTTGAACGCGTTGTTGATCTTTATGATGCCAAAATCGAGAAGGCGCTCTATAAGAATATCGATCCAGTCATACGTAAGGAATTTGTTATAAAATGCCTCGATAAAAAAGAGGAAAGGATAGGACAGATCCAAAAGGCAATCCGTACTTCTGTAAAAGCGTATTTTAAGCAATTTAAAAGTAAAGATCTCCTGGAGTACTATCAGGAATTATACCAAGATCCGGAGCGTCTCGCCTCTTACAGCAACGGTAAGCTTACTGTTGAAGATGCCAGGGTTTTATGTGTGTACAATCATAAATTATTTTCTGCTAATAGTTATGAGCTGGAGGACTTGGGAGCATTATTATATCTTCAGGAGCGGCTTTTCGGTGTCGATAAAGAAAACAAAGCAAAAAATGTCGTCATTGATGAGGCACAGGATTATAGCTTCATGCAGTTACAGGCCCTAAAGACGGCAGTGGATACCGATATGTTCACACTAGTAGGCGATCTTGCACAAGGCATCCATTCATACCGCGGACTTCAAATATGGGATGAGGTTCACAGTCGTATTTTCCCTCGGGCGACGTATACTGAATTACAAAAAAGCTACAGAACAACTGTTGAAATTATGAAACAAGCTAATGAAATACTTCAGTTGTTAACATACGATTTCCCGGAAGTTGAACCTGTGGTCCGGCATGGCAAGGATCCAGAATTCATTTACATTGAAAAGGAAGGTTGGGAAGAAGAACTGATTGAACTGATCGCAACCCTTAAAGGTGAAGGTTTTAAAACGTTTGCCGTTATTGCCAAAACGATGAAAGATTGCAAGCTGGCAAACGAGAAACTAAGTGAATTCCATCAAGGCTTTCATTTAATAGATGAAGCGGGAAACATCCCTAAAGATAAAACATTGATTGTTCCTTCCTATCAAGCCAAAGGTCTCGAATTCGATGTCGTATTTGCAATTTCCCTCGAAGAAGCGTATTGCCACGAAAATGAACTTGATATCAAATTGCTGTACGTAACAATGACAAGGCCATTGCACAGGCTATATTTTTTAGGTAAAGAGAAAAATGCTTTCCTTATTGAGACATGAAAGGGGTAGGGTGGAATGCCTCCACCCTCCTCGTGAAATGCTCACAGATGCAAAAGGATATCCTGAATATCTTCCCATCCGAAACCAACTTTGATAAGCTCGATGCCTGCCATTTTAACGGTTTTTTCAGCTATCACTTGACCTCCAAGTGCTTTGTAAAAACCGCATGATGGATTATCCTTTAATGCCCAGATTATTAAATTCTTATGTTCCATTTTTATAAGCTCATGTATGACCGCTTTTATCATTTTTCGGCCAAGTCCCTGTTTTTGATATTCTTTTAAAAAATAAATGGCATATACTTCACCTTGAAAATGCGGATCATTCGTTTGTTCTGGTCCCCCGGCAGCGAAACCGATGATTTCCCCATTGGCGTTTTCCGCAACAAAGGTAGCATTATGCAGCATCTTTAAATTCCTTAGCCAGTTTTTCTTTTTGGCCTCCAGATTCATGGAAGACAAATATTGATCCGGAAGGATTCCTTTATAAGTTGTTTTCCAGCTGTTTATATGTACAATTGCTATTCCATCTACATCTTCTTCTATGGCTTTCCTTATCTTCATAAAAAACACCTTCAGATTTTCATATTTCCCCCTAGAATATCATGGAAAAAGTGAATAAGCATTTTATTTATGTTTATAACTGCTTGAGAAAGGATAAGAAATAAAAGAGTGGTCAACCAGATGAAGGGAAGGATGAGAAAGATGAAATTGAAAGTTGGTTTTTATTTTCCGGGCGGCAAAGAACTAGAGCATGAGGTTGAAGGCGATGATTCAACTCAAATGATTTCAAATATTCAAAAGCACCGTTATTATAATTTAGTTAAAGGCGATTGCCATTATGTCGTAGATACGGAAAAAGCAGCATATTTTTCTGTAACAGAAATATTGGATTGAGAATGAACCGCATTGGACTTTTATTCCATTGCGGTTTATTCTTTTTGTTGTAAGGAAACCGGAAAAGGAGTATCGTCAATGAAAATCAATTTTACCAAGAAACAGTATGAAACATTATTCAAAATGGTTCAGTACGGATATTGGGTTGCTTCCGATACTGAAGATAATAAAGAATTCAGTGAGATGGAACAGTATATCAATTCCTTTGCGAAAGATTTCGGCATGGGAGGAGTACAGTTTATAAAGGATTACGAAATGTATGATCTGAGCAGGGAATTGGAGGATCAACTTCATACAGTCATAAATGAGTATGAAGATGGAGTGTTCAGGGATAAGCTTGCCTACCATTTGGCTAGGAAAGAGTTCGCTGAGGAGTCGGAAAACCATGAATACAATCAGGAGGAAGCGTTTAAACGTATCATGGAGATCGAGGAAAAATATCATCTTCATATTGAAGAACACGGGTTAGGGAAATTGAAAATAGAAGAATAAAAATAGAGAGGACGTAATCTGTCCTCTCTTTTCTAATTTTGAGAAGTAATGATTCCATGATCATCAGTATGCCATCCATTACGGATCGGTTTTATGCACGAGGATTTTGACCTAATTTTTCAACTGAGTATTGATAAAATGCAATTAAGTCATTTTGTGACGCAAAGCCTGCTTGTGCAGTTCGTTCGTTCCCTCCGCCTTTTCCATTATAGGAGCCCAGTTCCGCTTTAAAATATTGTCCGCAATGAAAAGGGCTGTCCCCGCTGTCCGAGAGGATGACCTTTTGCTCCTTACGTGATGCTAATAATACGGTAACCTTTTCTTTTTTTACAATCGTACCTGCAAGGTAAAGCAGCTCTTTCATTGAGCTATCTTCGAAAATATGAGAGATGAATCCCCCTCCATTTTCTGCAAGCAGGGAGTCAGCAAGAAAATTTGCATTTTCAAGTTTTAAGTTTTCATTTGCCGATAGCAGCTGCTTATAGTCATTTTCAAGTTTCTCCACCCTATTCAGGATTTCTGTACGTCCGGTATTGAATTTAGTCGATAATGCAGAAAGAATTCCTAGACTTTCGGAATAATCATTCAATGCCCTGAAGCCGCACTTAAAGTAGAGCCGGGTAAGCTCCTTCTGCTTCTCCGCTTTGAAAATTTTTATTAACCCAATCTCACCGGTACGCCCTACATGAGTTCCACCGCAAGGGTTATATTCAATTCCTTCTATCTCAACAATACGGATATTTTCAGACACTTTAGGCATTTTGACGACAGGAAGTGTCTGTAGTTGCTCGTTTGTCACGTAATAGATAAGTATTTCGCGATTCTCGATGATATATTGATTAACTAGCTTTTCAGCAGCAGCCGTATGTACCTCAGCCCATTGAAATCCTGCCATTATATCGATCGTTAAATATTCCTTTCCAAGGTGAAAGCTGACCGTATTAGAGTCAAACAGTTCCTTGCAGACAGCAGAGAGTAGATGCTGGCCGCTATGCTGTTGCATATGATCGAAGCGGTGGGACCAATCAAGTTCACAGTGGACGATCTCTGAATCTGGCCGTCTCTCCAACTTATGAAGAATCTTTCCATCATTGTCTTTTATAACGTCAAGAACGGTGATTCCTTCTATTTTACCCTTATCTGCAGGCTGACCGCCGCCTTCGGGATAAAAAGCGGTTTCTTCAAGAGTGATATAGTAAAAGCCATTTTCTACAATGGTTTCCCAAATTTCGGTATCCCATTGGGAAGTCTTGGTGGACGTG
Organism: Bacillus sp. 220_BSPC; assembly: GCF_001054655.1. Taxonomy (NCBI): domain Bacteria; kingdom Bacillati; phylum Bacillota; class Bacilli; order Caryophanales; family Bacillaceae; genus Bacillus; species Bacillus sp. 220_BSPC. The sequence continues at coordinate 1,744 of NZ_JVPL01000163.1, read as the reverse complement.
TAATACAATTTTTTTGTCATGAAGGATTTCTTTTTCCTTTCAGTTGATCATTAAATTATATCACCGAAATACTAGAGTTAAAAATCGCGGGTTTTAGAAGATTAGTCAGGGAAAAAAAGCAAAACTTTATGACAAATCACGGCGGAGATGTTACGATGGTTTCCAATTTATGGACATGGAAGTACCTTTACCATATCCTTACCTAGAGTTACTCTAAAAGAAGTGGGGCTTAACAATGAAGGACAGTCAAGAAAACTGAGCCATGAAATTATGGTCATTGAAGATGATATTAACTTAGCGGAACTGCTAAAATATGAATTGATGGACAGTGGTTTCCACGTCAGCTATTTCAAAAGTGGTAGAAAGGCTTTTCAAAAGCTAAAATCCTCACCTCCGGATGCCATTGTGCAAGATATCCTTCTTGAAGAGGGGGAGATGGACGGCTGGGCGATCCTGAGGGAATTAAAAGGATCCGCTGATTTGAATGAGATTCCCGTTTTTGTTTCGACTGCACTTGACGAAAGGGAGAAGGGGATTTCCTTGGGAGCTAAGGATTATTTAGTTAAACCTTATAAACCGAGCCAATTATCCAAAGTGATCATGCATACCTTGTTAACTAACGGTAAACAAGGGCAGATACTAATCCCGCAGGCATTTCATGGAGAAAACAAGGGTTAAAAAATAAAAAACCGTAATAGGTATACAGAACATCAAAAAAATGATAAATTCAAATATGTTGGAAAAATAAATAATTGGGTACAATTGTAGGTAAAGGTAAGTTACAGGAGGATTTTTATTCATGCAAAAAATTCAGGCCGGCATGGCTGTAGAGTTAGAAGTGGAACGTAAGGCTGATTTCGGATGGTTTTTAACGGATGGTTCAGAAGATGTCTTACTTCATCATAATGAAATGAATGAAGGAACGGAACTTGAGATTGGCGATGAAGTAACTGTGTTCATCTACCATGACAAACAAGCAAGGCTAACAGCGACAATGAAGATACCCGAAATTCAGATTGATCAGTATGGCTGGGCGGAAGTTGTCAATGTGAAAAGGAAACTTGGTGTTTTTGTTGACATCGGTCTTTCGAAAGATATTCTTGTATCCCTTGACGACCTTCCGAATATAGATCGATTATGGCCTGAGGTTGGTGATCGTCTATATGTATCCCTGAAGACAGATCGTCATGATCGCCTGTTTGGTAAACTTGCAACCGAAGATGTCATTCAGGAGATTGCAGTAACAGCTCCATTAAAAGGGATTCGTAACACCAGTATTAAGGGAAATGTCTATCGTTTGCTTATGGTTGGATCATTCTTTATTTCAGAAGAAGGATACCGCTGTTTCATTCACGAAAGTGAACGCAAGGAGGAGCCCCGTCTTGGTGAATTAGTTGAAGGGCGCGTCATTGATAGTAAAGAAGATGGAACGCTTAACGTTTCTTTAATCCCCTTTAAACAAGATTTAATGGGGGAAGATGCTGATGTCATTTTCACTTATTTAATGAATCGCGGCGGTGCAATGCCTTATGGTGACAAAACACCACCTGATGATATCAAGTTTCACTTCGGTTTGAGCAAGGGAGCGTTCAAGCGTGCTCTCGGCAAACTGATGAAAGAAGAAAAGATTTACCAGGAAGATGGATGGACATATTCTTCAGATCGTAAATGAAAAAGGCAGCGGATTTTATCCGCTGCTCAGACTGTAGACAAACTCGATGAAAATCGAGTTTGTCTATTTTTA
>NZ_JVPL01000162.1:0-9674 GCF_001054655.1 Bacillus sp. 220_BSPC | reverse complement strand
TTTTTGTATGAAAACACTTTAGTGAAAGGCCATACTTAAATAAGCCCACCATATTCTAATTTTTTTGAAGGACGTAAATGTACTATGTCGTTATTTTAACTGGTTATGCAGTTTGTTGTTCAGATGGATCGATTGTATAGCCTTTCTTTTTTAGGTATTCGATCATTTTTAACTCTTTGTTATTTTGTTTTTCTTCAAGGTAATTTGAGCCTAGTTCTTGATAGGGTTCCCCTGTTTTTAAGATGTTGTAAGCAATCGTTAGTAGTAAATGAGCAGAAGCGATTCGTCCCTTCATTTTTCCCTGCCTTTTGGTAATCCTTTTTCGATGTGAAGCAATTCGATTATTTTGCCTTGATGTCGCTAGTACACACTCTACAGCCATCGTTTTCAAAGCTTTGTTACCTTGTGTGGTTTTACTCGTTTTTTTTTACCAGCACTTTCGTAATTTCCAGGACTCACACCAGCCCAAGAGGCAAGATGTTTAGCTGACTTAAATACGGACATATCAACGCCCATCTCTGCAATAAAAGTAGCTGCGGCAGCTTTGTTCACACCAGGTATTCCATCCAATAATTCTACTTCCTTACGATAGGGGGACAGGAGTTGATCGATTTGTTTTTCCAATTCTTCTATGGCTTTTTCTAAATAACTCATATGCTCCCAATGGTAACGCAACATATCACGATGATGACGGCGAATACGACCATTAATTGCACTGGCAATGTCAGTAATACTTGCCTTTGTTCGCCAATCCACCATTTTTCGAAGACCATCGGTCTCTATTTTTTCACCGTTTAGAATCGCTTCAAGGATACGGCGTCCCGATACACCAAAAATGTCTGATAATACGGATGTTAGCTTGATATTAGCATCTTGAAGAATTTTGTGAATGCGATTCTGTTCTGATGTGCGATGATGAATCAATTTTTTTCGATAACGAGTAAGATCTCGTAAATCACGAATATCCTCCGGTGGTACAAAATTGCTTTCAATAAGTCCACATCTTAGAAGCTTGGCAAGCCATTCGGCATCTTTCACATCAGTTTTACGTCCTGGAACATTTTTGACATGTCTTGCATTGGCAAGAACAAGGTGAAAAGAACCTTCGAGTATATTCCATATTGGTTTCCAGTAGACTCCGGTACTTTCCATCACAACATCGGATACCTGAAGGGTAGCGAGCCAATCACTTAAAGCCAAGAGTCCTGTTGTTGTAGTTGAAAATGTTTCAATAGAGGTCTTTGGCTTTTGATCTAATGGACCAAATAATACACAGGCTACTACTGTTTCTTGGTGTACATCTAGGCCAGCACACCGTTCAATCATTGCTTCCATAGGAGAAATCACCTCAAAAAAAGATTAACAATACATATGACAGGAGATTTGTTACAAAAATTTTTGTATACGTACTAGCAGTACACTAAATGGTTCTTCCATACTGTCACAACCAGTTTCTTATACAGGGTATCTTCCTTAAGATCCACCAAAAAAAGTTCAGCCTGGTTGTATTGTTATCATCCATTATTGTCAAGGGGTTAATGGGTTAGACTCTATTTTGAGTTTAGATTTTCGTAGTAGATGGTGGCGGCGAGGAGCGCCGCCATAGAAGTTTCTTATGAACATAGAAGGGGGAGTGGATGGTATATCGATGGAACGTATCATGGTTATCGGAGTGTCCGCGGGTGTCGGAAAATCTACTTTTGCAAGAAGACTTGGAGATCATTTGAATATCGAGGTATATCATTTGGATACATTCTACTGGAAACCTGGCTGGGTGGAGGCTCCTTTAGAGGAGTTTATTTCTGCTCAGAAGAAGGTATTGAGTCATGACAAGTGGATCATGGAAGGCAATTATAGTCATTCTTTTAACCTACGTTCGGAGCTAGCCGATACGATTAACTCTCCGTGTTTGCCTTTCACCTCGGGGAAGACCTCGTAAAATTTATATGTTAAAAAAGTAACACCTCGACGTTCTTGGTAAACACGTAAATGAAATTCGGTTTCCGGTGAGATTATTGTGCCAATATCCCAATTAGAACATAAAGTAAAGGAACCCATTTAATTAATTCCTCCTTAAAACAAATAAGGAGATGTTTCTATTGTCAAATTGTGATTCTGATAACGGTGTTGGTGGATTTGGTGGAGGTTTCGCTTTTATAGTCGTATTGTTTATACTCTTAATCATTGTTGGAGCTACTTGTTATGGTAGCGGTAATGGCGCGGTCCAAGGATATGGCGGTTTCTGCTAAAAGCTCACCCGCTGTAACGAACAGAGTAAATAAGGCTAATTTAAGGAGGATGATCTTTGTTTAAACAGGGGTCATTCTTTTTAATTCCATTGATATCTGTATTGATTGTGGTATATTTCACGTTTAGATCCCCAGTGGCGAAGAAACTTCGTGATTCTTTTGGTTGATTTACAAACTGGCAGGTGCATAACAGGATCGATAGGTATTATCCTTAGTTACTAACACGCGAAATATCTATTTCTATACCAAGGCAAAAACTAAAAAATTCTATCATCTGTACTGTAGGAAAGGGATGGATATCTCCACCCATCTTCCTGCATAAAATGATTAAGCCCGATAGATTGTGAGGGAGGTAATTGCTTGGTTGAAAAAAAAGGAACAAACATCTCTTCTAATAACCAATCTCACTGTTTTGAACCATTTATAAGCCCCAACCCCATTACTTCATTAAATCCTGTTCAACGCTTTCCTAAAATTGATAAAACAGCATTTGTCAGTCAGTTTTCCAGTGTCATAGGTGATGTTACCATTCGTAACAATGTCTATGTAGCGCCTAATGTAAGTATACGTGCGGATGAAGGAACTCCTTTTTATATAGGATCCAATTCAAATATACAGGACGGAGTAATTTTACATGGATTATTCAATAAAAGGATTTTAGTTGGGACAAATGGCTATTCAATATTCATTGGAAATGAAGTGACCATTGCTCATGGTGCGATTGTCCATGGGCCTTGTTATATTGCAGATAAGGTATTTGTAAGTTTTAATTCCATTGTTTATACGGCAATTGTAGGAAGAGGCGCATTTATTTCTTATAATGCAGTAGTAACAAATGGCGTTCGAATACCACCTGGGAGGTTTGTACCGCCAGGAGCTCATATTGATTCACAAGAAAAAGCGGATGCACTTTCAACAGTACCTAAAGATAGTAAGGAATTTGCACATGAAGTTCAACGAGTCAATCATGAATTCCCCGCATCTTATCACCTGTTATTTGGGAAAAATCGTTGCTCCTGCGGATTTGCCTATGACCAGTGATAAGTGTGGCTGGATCGGGTCATTCGTAGAGGATTCTAGAAATGCGAAGCTGTCATTGAGGCAGCTTTTTTATTGTAATGGGCGGACATTATAATCGTACAAAAGAGGAGATGTTCCGAATAAAAGTTGTTTGCAAAATAATAAATTTAAAGAAGATGTGACTGGAGGCCCTATCCCCTTCTTTGTTTTGCATTAATATTAGGGGTTTATATAACTCTCCCTAGCCTAAAATATATGCTATTTAATGAGTTTGATTGGGCACCCCAGAGAAGCGTCTATACAATGAAGCAACAATATTTCTTCAAAACATCTATTTAAAAAAACATAATTAAACTATTAAATAACTTTAATATCCTACTTTAAGTACATAGAGTAGTGAATCATTAACTATATTTATCCGTGCAGTGATTATAGATGAATAACGTATACAACGTATTTTTCCTTCATGTTGCATGATAAAATGATACATAAGAGAAAAAATTTGGCGTGGGTATGAATGCAACTATATATTATAGCATTGGCTACCACATTTTTCTTTTTGCTGCTGATTTGATCAAGAGGTAACAAAAAATAAAAACAAGGGCTCATACAAATTGAAATAATAGACAGCAGAAGAATTAGGATTACGATATCATGACTTGGATTAAACCAGGATATTCTACAAATAACAATGAATCTATTACAGATGGTAAAGGAAGTCGATTACTGGATGTATAAAATCGGACTTGTCGGTCTAAAAACTTCTATAGAACAAATTTTAGCCGCGGCAGAAGAATATAAACATGAGTTGGAATTCATCTCTTTGCCCTATGTAAGGACCGAAGAGGTAGAGAATATTGTAAAGGAACATGATTCACATGTACATGCATGGCTTTTTTCTGGTCCACTTCCCTATGAAATTGCGGGAAAAACACTACGTACAGATAAAATAATGGTCCATGTCCCAGCTACGGAATCTGGTTTTTATAAATCCTTTTTAGAGATGATCTATGAACAAGGGAAAATCATTGAGCATCTAAGTATCGATACTATGTCCTCAAATAATATTAGCGAAGAAGCTTTGTCACAGTTGAATATAAAAACCCAAAAGATTTATACGAAAGTGTTTGAGACAGATGTTGATACGGATGAATTGGTACATTTTCACTTGGATTTGTGGAATTCGGGAAAGACAGAAGGCGCTTTTTCTTGTTTTCCGTCCGTGTGTGAAGCTTTAAGGGAATTGGGCATTCCAGCCTACCGTATGTCGATGAGTAAGATGGAAGTGAGGCAAACGCTTCGAATTCTTTCTGAAAAAGTAAAGGCATCCTACTTTAAGGATACACAAATCGGAGTCGAAATCATTGAAGTCGAATATTTTAATAAAGTGGCAGAGGAAATGAAAACTCCATATCATTTACAATACTTGGAGCTTCGGCTAAAAGAAATGTTGATTCAACTTGGTGAAAAAATAAATGGTTCCTTTTCAGAGAAAGGGAATGGAAGATACATGATTTTTAGTTCTCGCGGCGCAATTGAACGAGAAATCATTACGCTCGAAGAAACGATTGAAAAATTGGCTTTTGAAGCAGATACAACCGTTGCAGTTGGAATTGGCTTCGGCGAGACTGCCTATTCGGCGGAAATCAATGCTTTTCGTGCTATTCAACATTCAAAAGAGATGAAGAAGCGAGAAATTGTGATTATTCAAGATGATGGCAAAATTATCGAATCACCAGGCAAAAAGAAAGAACTGCAATATGATACCCGTACCCATAATAAACCCCTTATAGAAAAGTTGAAAAACGGAAATATCAGTGTTAAAACGTATAAGAAGATATCGGCTCTCGTTCAAAGAATGGGCTGGATTGATTTTACTACAAAGGACTTAGCGACACATCTAGAGATGACAGAGCGCAATGTACGGCGAATTGTTGCGGATATGTGCGAAGTTGATTTGGCACAATGCGTTGGTGAAGAGGCTAATGCCACCCGAGGAAGGCCGAGTAAGATTTATCAATTATTATGAATTACAGGCACCCATAATTTGGGTGTTTTTTTAGTGTGAAAAAATAGTTTGGAATTTTCAAAAAATATTGTAATGAAGACCGTATGAGATTATACTCTATTTAAGGAATTTTTTCCTTAAACTAACCTAAATTAAGGGTTGCTGTGTAAAATCAAACAAAAAGGGGTTGTAGCGTATGTCTCAAACCATAATGATTCATGATTTGATCGAGGCTGTTAAAGATGAAGTGATTGCTTGGAGAAGATATTTACATAAGTATCCGGAGCTGTCTTTTCAGGAGGAAAAAACAGCACAATTTGTTTATGAAAAGCTGCAAACTTTTGGTGAATTGGAAATTTCACGTCCGACAAAAACGAGTATAATGGCTCGTTTGATCGGTCAGCAGCCTGGGAAGGTCATTGCACTTCGGGCAGATATGGATGCGCTTCCAATTGAAGAAGAAAATGATTTTGACTTTGTGTCACAGAATTCAGGAGTCATGCATGCTTGCGGACATGATGGGCATACGGCGATGCTGCTTGGCACAGCAAAAATTCTTACACAGTTAAAGGATCAAATTAAAGGGGAGGTGCGCTTTTTATTTCAACATGCTGAGGAACTGCCGCCTGGTGGAGCTCAAGAAATGGTGAGAGCCGGTGTGCTGGATGGGGTGGATATGATCATTGGATCCCATCTCTTGTCGACTCTTCCTTTAGGGAAATTTAGTTTGGGTTACGGTCCAGTGATGGCTGGAGCCGATACTTTTAACATTACTGTGGTGGGTAAAGGGGGGCACGCCTCACAGCCTGAACTTACCGTCGATCCCATAGCAATTGGAACTCAGGTTGTATCAAATCTCCAGCACATTGTTTCGAGGTATCGAGATGCCCAGGAAGCCCTGGTGATTTCAGTGACTCAGTTCCATGCGGGAAGTGCGATTAATGTTATTCCAAGTAAGGTAAGCATTGGTGGATCAGTTCGAAGCTTTAATCCACAACTGCAGGTAGAAATCCCGAATTTTATCGAACGGATAGTAAAAGGGATTACTGAAGCACATGGAGCTACATATGATTTCGATTATCAATTTGGTTATGCTCCTACCATTAATGATGAAGAAGTTACCCGATTGATGGACGAAACGGTTTGTGAAGTATTTGGTGAAGAAAGTCGAGAGATTTCAAAGCCAATTATGGGAAGTGAAGACTTCTCTGCTTTTCAAGAAGTAGTTCCAGGAACTTATATTGGAATAGGGGCTCGTAATGAAGAAAAAGGGATTATATATCCTCACCATCATCCTAAATTTACAGTCGATGAACAGGCTTTACAAAATGGGGTGAAGTTATATGTTCATGGGACTTTAAAAATGTTAAATCTAGCATACTAGGGGGCTAAGAGAATGAAAAAAATATATTGGCTAGGAATTATCCCGTTTCTTGGTTTTGTCGTTGGTGCCTTGTTTACAAATAAAGTGACTCCCTATGTTCTGGGTATGCCATTTTTTCATTTTTGGATTGTACTCTGGTCTGTGCTGACCACAGGTATAATGGGGATTATTTATCTACTCGATCCTGCTAATCAGAAGGGAGATTCAAGATGAACATTGCCGTTTTTTTCATCCTGTTTTTTTTCGTCATTTCCGTTTTGATTGGTATCCAGGCTAAAAAAGGGAAAGAAATGAACTTGGAACAATGGTCAGTTGGAGGTCGCGGAATGGGAGCCCTATTGATTTTCCTCTTATCCGCAGGTGAAATGTATACTACCTTTACATTTTTGGGTGCAAGCGGATCGGCTTATGGGGAAGGCGGTTCCATCTTTAGTATCGTGACATATGGCTGTCTGGCTACAGTCATCTCCTATTGGACATTTCCGGCAATTTGGAGGTATGCAAAGAAACACAAATTAGTTTCCCAATCTGATTTTTTTGTGAAAAAATATCAAAGTCCATATCTTGGTGTGCTTGTTGCTGTAATAGGTGTTATAGCTTGTACTTGCTACTTAGTCCTGCAATTGAAGGGTTTAGGATATATCGTTTCTGCAACATCCTATGGGGTCATTTCTTCTACAGCTGCCATTTGGGTTGGAGCAATTGGTGTTACCATTTTTGTAATGGTTTCCGGTATTCACGGTTCTGCCAGGACAGCTATTTTGAAGGATATTCTGATTCTTGGCGTTGTTGTATTTTTAGGAGTTTATTTCCCACTTCATTATTATGGCGGTCTTCAACCTATGTATGAGGCCGTTGAACAGGCAAAGCCGAACTATACCATACTTCCAAATCAGGGAATGAGCGTTTCATGGTATATATCGACCGTTGTATTAAGCTCTATTGGATTTTATATGTGGCCGCACGGGTTTTCTCCTATTTATGCTGCCTCTAGCGAGAAAGCACTGCGAAAAAATGCAATCCTAATGCCAATGTACCAATTGATTTTATTGTTCGCCTTTTTTGTCGGGTTTGCAGCGATCTTACAGATGCCTGGATTAAAAGGCGGCGACGCCGACCTTATCTTGCTGCAGCTTTCTAAACAAGAATTTGATCCATGGTTTGTAGGCTTAATCGGTGGTACTGGCGTGTTAGCCGCTCTAGTCCCAAGTTCCATGCTGTTGATGTCTATATCAACATTGCTTGCGAAAAATGTATACAGCGTATTCACTCCATCTGCAACGGAAAATCAAATTGCAAAACTGGTGAAATATTTGGTTCCGCTTATTTCTCTAGTAGGGATTTACTTGACCTTTAAAGGTGGAAACACCCTCTTTAGTCTCGCTTTAATCGCCTATAATTTTATTACACAACTTGCTCCTGCCTTTTTCGCCAGTTTGATGAGAAAGAATTTTGTAACCAAACATGGAGCATTTGCCGGGATAATAACAGGAGGAGTACTAGTCTCCATTATGGAACTAGGGAACATAAAAATCAGTCAACTATTTCCTTATCTTCCTCAAGCAATAAAAGACCTGAATGTGGGTATTATCGCCCTATTTGTTAACATTGTTGTTTTAGTGGTGGTCAGTTTGATGACAAAAAACTTTACTTATACTCATCAAGATACTGATGATTTGGAGACATCAACACTAGAGCAGAAGATCTAATGCAAAAAGAATCAAATAGTTAACTCAACATGATTTTTTACATTCACTTCCGGTATAAATATGTAACACGAATTCCTTCCAATTAAAACTTTCCTGAGGGCAGTTTTGCAGCACTCCATTTACAGTTTGGAACGCTTTTAAAGAATTGGGCTTTTTGGAATCAAAGTTGGTCCAGTGGACACAGGATAATTCAATGATCGCCCTTTTTTGAAGGGAACCTTTGAGAATTGTCCTTTTTAATCTCTTTCTGCAAATAACTAAGAAGATTATCTGCAAAAAAACAACCGGTCTGAATATGACCGGTTTGTTTCATTTAGTTACTCTGATTTAGAGCTCTGATCTTTATTTCTTTTATTTCCTTTGCTGTTGTCCCCACTAACAGGGGTTTGTCCGTGTAATTGCGGCGAATTTTGGTTACGGCTGCCTTTATTGAATTTTTTTGTCATGTCTCACATCTCCTTTCTTTTTTCAAATACAGTTTGTCCCTTTTTGGAGAACTTATGTTTCTCACTTGAAAGGAACAACTTTGTAATATTTTTCATTACGGCTAGTATGGTAGCTCAGTAGGGGGGAGAGGTAGAATAATCATTACCTGTTGAAAAAAGCTCAGCCCTATGGGGTTACAGAGGACTGAGTTAATGTCTTAAAACGCTTTGTCGGGCATCCAGTTTATCAATCTGGAACCAGTATGGGGAATTGTCATTTCGTCCTTGGGGGATCTTGCACAGACAAGGCGCACAAATTGGCTGTTATGATGGTTGAAAGTGCTAATTATGAAGATAAAATAATCGTAAGGGAATGTTCGAAAACTTGAGGATCCTTTAACATAGTTCATTCAAGGGGTTTTAATTACATAATTCTTACTTTATTTTTAAAAAGCTTACAGTAGTAGTTTGTAGCTCTGAAAAAAAGAACAGTATATACAGATAACTGATTTCAAGGATACATGTGGCATTCTTTTTTAAAGCATGCATGAGTGATCCTTCCTTTCTTATTGTAATTTCATCAATTATACTAATGAATTTATACAAAATATTCCTCTTTGTTAGATTACCTGCCATTGTTTTTCTGGATGTACGATTTTATTGAAACAGGATCGTTCACATGGCCAACTGATGCCATGTATATGAAGGAGGGCTTTTTTACTTGGCTCAATAAACGCCTCGGTAGAATATATTTAGCTTGCTATTTTGGGAATGACAAAAAATGATTTAGCCTTGTACAAATTTGGACGTTGATTTCCACTTCAGGCACCGCTTTCCGCGGGCGGTCGGGGAGCCTCCTCGGCTTGCGCCTGCGGGGTC
>NZ_JVPL01000161.1:0-29006 GCF_001054655.1 Bacillus sp. 220_BSPC | reverse complement strand
GAGCCAGCAGTTTTTTCTTTTAAAACACAAAGTTGATTGGAACGGAAGGTACGGGACTCCAGCGGGAAAAGCGTATCCAAGCCGTGACCCCACAGGCGCAAAGAGCTCCGCGGGCGGATTGCCCTCGGAATACTAGTGACTGGAGGCAACGTTCAAATTTTGACCAATAAATGATTGTACTTGCTTACTGCCCTTTTTTTCATTGATGGCTTTTTGATCGATTTTTGTATAGATGCGTTCCACTTCGATTTTGTCATGCAACAGAAGCTCGCGGTTTTCTTTTAGCAGTTGAGTATAAGATTTCCTTCTCCTAGACATTTTTTAATTCACCTCTCAAGTGATTGAATTCCTTCTGTAAAACTACGATCGGAAGCTCGTATAGTTGTTTATTATATTTTTTAAAAATCCCGAATTTCAGAAGTTCTTGTATAAGTTCTTCTTTTTTTGCTTCTCCCTTTGCACTTAATTGGGTAATCATCAAGGACCCTCCTTAACAAAAATACAGACTTTTGGTATTTGGGGCTGCCTAGCAACCGATCCCACATGAAGAATCTCCACTTTTTCCTATTGCTTCCCCATATAAGGGCATGCCCAGCAAAGTCTTCGCATTTCCTCAGTTGTTCGTATGTACTGCTTTCATGGTGTATTTTCAATACTCGATCATATACATCAAATCCAAATCGCTTCATTTTATCGGAAAGGATATCTAACGCGGCGCAGGGTTTCGAATGGGTCAGGTCGCCGGCACCAAAGAGTGCAACTTTCACTCCAGCAAAGTCCACTTGGTCAATTTCTTCATAAAACTCGTTTGCTTCATACGGTACATCTTCAAGATTCCATGTATATAAACCAATAAAGGCCAAATCAAAATACTTTAAAGCATCAACTTCAACAGTATCCAATCTTTCCATATATACTTCACAGCCGACGGCCTTCATTCTATTCTTTATGTTTATAGCCATTTTCTCGGTATTACCGGATAAACTGACATAACCAATGAATACCTTCATCTATATCACCTTCCTAATTGAGAATTAATTTCATTACACACTTCACTATAAATGAAAATGATTCTCATTGTCAATTATTTACCTCCGTTAATTATATTAAACAGTCCTTCTTCATCTTAAAAATAATATAAATGTCCTAAAAATTAAGTGAAAAAATCAAAATACATAGGTAAAAAAACCTATGTTTTCACAAAAAACCATGATACACTATGTAATAATTTAACTATATAGGTTTTAGTTATTTTGAGATTAAATAAAAAGGCTTTTTCGCATACTATGTTGCTATTTACCAAGTAGTGCGGTGTGGTTGATTTCACCTCCAGATGCTCGCTTTCCGCGGGGCGGGCGGTGCTCCCGCAGGAGTCTCGCACTTCCGCTCAATCAACCTTAAATAGTTTCGTTTTAAAAACAACAATCTTTACGAAAAGAGCTAATAAAAAACATACTAGGAGGGCTACTAATGGAATGGTTGAAACCTTCTGAAGCTAATAATCAGTTCGAAAACAATACAGACAGTTTTTCAGATTTCAAGATCAGGGAATTTACCCCTAATCCAATTTCGAAAAAAAATATTCACTATTAACTCAATTCTTTTTACTGTTGGGTTGCCAAGATGAAAATAGTGTTACTTCGTTATTTGTCGATAGAATTGATAATCAAGTCATCGAAGAAATCATTATGCATTTTGACAACACCAAGATTTTATTAGAAAACGAAGTACCATCAGAAATAATGTTAAATAAGCCGAATCAAGAATCTCTCTCCTTGATCAGGTCGAGTCACATAAATCCAATAATAAAAAATCTATATGGGACAATTAGCAAATCACAATATGAATGGAAACCACAAAAATCATACAAGATAATACCTGAATTTATCGAGAAATACGAAGATATGGAGTTCGATAAGGTGTTAGCTTATTTAAAAAACACATCAAAGGGGCCAATAATCTCGCTCTCCTTATACAATTGGTCTTTAAAAGATTGTTTAAAAGATACTTTTGCCATTAGATATTTCACGTATAAGTGTAAAGATGCTTATATATGGGTTGATGATTCTAATTTTGTTTCTACAATTCAACTAGAAGTACATTAAAATACCCCTTTTATAAAACAGTAAAAGAAAAGGTTTTATTGTTTGATAAAAGGGGTTCTTCTGTAAGTATTCTAATCAAGCCCTATTTTAAGTAGCTTGAAATGACCTTACTGTTGTAAATTCTCATTTCCCTGACAGTAAAAACGTTATTAGCAATTCCCCCTAACATCACATTGCAAGCCATCAAATTCATTCTGTTTATTTTTTGCTTCTCCCTTCTCAATGACTTGCGCTAGCCTTTCTTTGCTGGCTAGTCCTTGAATGACTTCATCACCAATAATAAACGTCGGGACGGCCCTGATATCTGCTTCTTCATAAGCATGTTTGAGTGCTTGCTGGTGCACTTCCCGATACTTTCGTGACACTAACGCTTCTCTAAAGGCATCTATAGGAAGCTCAACTTCACCCGCTAATTTTGTCAACACTTCTATATCTTCAATATTTTGTTCCTCTTGAAAAAACGCTGTAAATACTCTGTTGTGGAATTCGTTCCCTTTTCCGTGCTCCTTTGCAAAATGGCAGCCTTCGAATGCCAAATGTGTATATGGATGCGGGGAGACACGGGGTAAACGCATATCAACCCCTAGCTTTTTCGCAGCAGGAAGAATGTAAGAATCCCATGAATTCAGCTTATCGGGTTCCTTTCATGGATCAATTTTCGTATATGGACTAGGACGCAATTCAAATGGCATCCATTCCACTTCTACATCCTTTTCCTTCATGATTTCGTCCAAAGGCCCTTTACCTAAAAAACAAAATGGACAAATAAAATCAGAATACGCTTTAATTTTCACTGTCATTATAAATTCCCTCACTTTTCAATATCAGCTAAACTTGTAACCAAACCAGTTACAATATAGAGCAAAAAAAATCAATATAATTACATGGCATTCAGTACCTGTACAGTCGATTGCTCCCTGCGATTGTTCATCGCCCGCTGTAATCATTTTAGTTACAGGTTAGAGGGAAGTCAACCATTATTTTAAATAAAAAAAAGTTTGTAAAGAAAATGTTGCTTTTCTCTACAAACTTTTTTATTAAAACTTCTTACATCTCGATTTGTTCGTTAACGGGTTCTCTCTTTTTCCTTCTCTGTTTTTTCGATTTTTTATAGTACAGCAATTCGTATATACATGGAATGACGATCAGTGTGAGCAGTGTGGAAACAGCTAGCCCTCCAATGACAACGATCGCCAAGCTTTGTGAAACCAAGCTTCCTGTTTCCGCCTTTTTATATAAAAGCGGCAGCATGGCACAAATCGTTGCTACAGCCGTCATTATGATTGGACGGAATCTTGTGGCTGTCGCTTCGACGATCGCATCACGGATGATCATTTTTTCTTCGTTTTGTTTGACTCGATCCAGAAGCACAATCGCGTTTGTCACAACAATTCCTATTAACATGAGAGCACCCAGCAGTGCTGTAATATCCACTGGAATTCGACTGATAACCAATCCTAATACCGCTCCAATGGCAGCGAATGGCAAGGAGAATAGAATGGCAATCGGTGCTTTGATCGATTTAAAGGTTATAACCATGATTAAAAAGACAATGCCGATCGATATTAACATCGTAAGGAATAAATCGGAAAAATCATCTGTCTGCTGAGCACTGGCTCCGCCTACTAAAATCTCTACATCATCCGGAATATCAAGGCCTTTGTTCTCTTTATCTCCAAATACCTCAAGATTTATTTTGCTTGCAATATCGGAAAGTCTAGCCGGATCGACCGTTGCCGTTAATTGGAGATATGTTTCTCCATCTTTATGGAACTGCGTTGTTGCGCTCTCTTCGCTCTTTAAAGAAGCAACTTTTGACACTGGGGCTAGGCCCCCGTCTGTCATGATCGGAATGCTTTTTAAATCCTCTGGTTTTTTAGGATCCAAGATTGGTTCAAGGACGACAGGTGTTTGCTTATCCTGTAAAGTTATATGGCCGATAGGCGTTTTATTAAGCATGATACCCAATTGTTGACCTATTTGTTCTGTATTGCCTTTAGCTGGATCTACCGTGAATGAATAAATGGTTTTCTTTTCATCCTGGTTCGTTGTAATTTCTTCGATTCCTTTAATATCTTGAATTCTTTCTTTGACATTATTGGCCGTCCGTTCCAAATCTTCAACATTACTGCCGATCACATCTATCGTAATGTTCGTCTTTGATGCTCCCATCATAAAGGAAGAGGCTTGGGCCGTAAGCTTCGCATCCGGATAGTATTCTTGTTCCTTTTCCATTTTTTTCAGGATTGCATCTACATTTGCTTTATCCTTTACCAGGATGCCGAAAATCGCTTCTGTAGGTGATGCGACTTCGCCATATTGTGCTGTTTCGGGCGAGTTTCCTAATTGCATGAAAATATTATCCACTTCACTCATACCCTGCATCGTTTCTTCAAGTTTAATCGCTTTTTCCTTTACTTTCTCATAGGGCTGATCATTTGGATAAGTTAATGTCACGGAGACATAGTCTGCTGAAGAATTATCAATCGCCCCTTTTGGCATGGCAAAATATGTACCAATGGAACCGACAAACAACAGCATCGCAACAATCAGGACAACCCATTTATGGTTTAGTGACCAAGTAACCAGCTTCGTAAAACGCTTGGCGGGTCGATGTTTTGGCAGCTCCGTCCTTTTCAGCAATCCTGCGCTCATTAACGGAACAACCGTCAATGCCACAATTAATGAAGCCAGCAAAGAATAAGTGACAGTCAAAGCGAAAGGAAGAAGAAACTCCTGAAGCCCTCCATTCAATAAAGCAACCGGCAAGAAAACGGCTACAGTCGTAAGGGTTGAAGCTGTGATTGCCACTCCCACTTCTTTCGTTGCATCCATCACCAATTCGACTGAAATCTTCTCCTGCTGCATTTTCCGGAAAATGTTTTCAATAACGACAATACTATCGTCCACCAAGCGCCCGATCGCTACAGCGACACCGCCCAGCGTCAAAATATTCAGCGTCACTCCCGACAATGACAGCAAAAATAACGTAAAGCCAAGAGATAGCGGTATGGATACGATTGTAATGAATGTAGATCGTACATTCCGTAAAAAGACCATGATTACAATCGTAGCGAATAGCGCACCTAACAGAACTTCTTTTACCATCGTCTGAACGGACGTCTCCACCATATCAGCTGTAGATAAATAAATGGTCGATTTCTGGTCACTATACTTTTCATTAATTTCTTTTGCTACTTTTTCAACCTCTTTACTGATTGTGACAGCATTTGATTGACTGTCCTTGATAATGCTTAAATCAATGCTTTCCTTTCCATTAAAACGACTGATGAGGTTGCCATCATTCGCTTCTTCAACTTTTGCTATCTCTCCAAGTGCGACATCCGGAGTGACCTTCAGCGCTTCTAATTTTTCAATACTTGTTAAATCACCAATGACCTTGATGTTACTTGCCTTCCCATCAATCACTTTTTCGCCTACGGCCAGAGCTGCATTCTGACCGTTAAGGACGCTCATGACATCTTGAATGGAGACTTTCTTTTTAGCCAATTCTTCATTATCCACTTTGACTGAAAGAATGGATTGTGAAACCCCAAATGTCTGTACATCCGAAACGCCTTTAATATCTTTATACATAGGCTCTAATTCTTTCTTGGCAAAGTCTATATTTTCAGCTGTTAACCCATCCTTAAATGTAACTGATACAAATGAAATGGGAATCATTGACGTATTTAACTGTGTAACAGTAGGCTTTGCCATGCTTTGCGGCAATGCTACACTGCCTAATGCTTCCTGAACATCCAGTTTCGCTTGTTTCATATCCGATCCGGCTTCAAAGAATAGATCTACTTTAGAAAAACCATCTCCAGTGGTGGAGTATATGGAACTCTTTCCTTTAACGCCCGTAACTGCCCTTTCAATCGGATCTGTAACTTGTGCTTCCATCGTTTTCGAATCGGTGCCCTGCCCCATTGTGATAATCGTAACTTGTGGATTATCAGCAGATGGTAAAAATTCCATCGGCAGTTTAAAATAACTGACAACTCCTATCATCAAAATAAATATGGTTACCAATGAAACGGCAGCCTTGTTCTTAAACGACCACTTAGTAAAAAACTCCACGCACTAATCACCCCTGAATAAAATTTAGAAGAAAATAATTCCATTTCAAATCTTACCATATATTACTAATGTTGGAGTGTTAATTTTTTATTGATTTTTATATTTTTTTATGTCCCTTGATGTGAAGAACTTTTTCCATAAAAAAAGGCTGCGCAGCAGCCTCCAGTTTTTAGACAAAAGGGGTTCTAAATTTCAAAACAAAGTTGATTGGAACGTAAGGTACGGGACTCCTGCGGGAAAACGTGTCCAGGGGAGACTCCGCAGGCGCAAAGGCGCTGAGGGCGGACCGCCCGCGGAAAGCGAGTGCCTGGAGTGGAAATCAACGTTCAAAATGCACAAACCTAAATAAATGAAGAAACTCGATTATTTATACCCTCTGATAAAAAGCATAACGATAGCCAAAACCATTACCCCAATAAGTAATAACGGGCCGATGCCCGAGCTATACACGAAGTATACCGTGATGTGGCGAAAAATGAGCACCACAAGAAATAGGAATAACAGGAAACACAAAATCATGATCAGAGCGGTGTTTTTATTCCGATACAAGTAACCAGCCCCATTTTAAAAGCTTTATTTCCACTAAGGAAAAATTCATGCGAATCCAAGCCCTAACAACAACCTTCCGTTAAGAAACAATATGCAGCCCATGTTTTGTACTATTCTTTATATCAAATAAAAAAGGGCTGCCGCAGCAACCCGATTCTTCGAAAATCGTCTGGACCAAAAACTACATTTCCTGAAGTTCATTGACCGTCACAAACGTATACCCTTCGTTCGTTAACTCTCGTAAGATCCCTTCAATCGCTTGAAGCTCTTTACCCGTATCATCATACATCGGATGCATCAGGATGATCGAACCTGGTTTTATATTTTCCTTCACATACTTCACTTTGTCAGAAGCGGTAGTGTAATAGCTATCTGGTTCCAGATCCCAGGTAATGGTCTCTCTATCATTTTTATTTAAATAATAAGGCAAACCTATGATTTTTTTCCCGTTTGGAGGACGGACATCAATTTCCCCCTTATATCCGGCGTTCTGAATCAATTTATCCGTTTTCTCGATTTCCGCCTTGATATAAGAAGGCGATTTAAACACCATCCGCCTGTGGGAATACGTATGATTTCCAATCTGATGTCCCGCTTCCGCTATTTTCCCAGCTTCCTCCGGGTACTTTTCGATTTCATTTCCGATCAGGAAGAACGTAGCTTTCACATCATATTTATCCAACAACGGCAGGATCTCATTTACATTCTTCGATGGGCCATCATCAAAAGTCAAAGCGACCACTTTTTCATTCGTCTCGACATTATCCGTTAATCCACCGAACACCTGATAGGTTCTCGAATTCATTAATTTATACGTACCAAGCATCAGCAGGAAAACAACCAGGATTCCCAATCCAATGAATATCAGTTTCTTTTTCATGCAAATACCTATCTTTCTATAAGTTTTTTAATTCAATGACCTATTATAGCAAATCACTGAACAAAAACACTTATTGCTCTCTCAGACCGAGCCGTCTACACTCACTTTACATGTATCAACTCAAAACGCTCACACACCAGCAGCATATCTTCTTTAAAGGTGTGACCGATTTTGTCCAGTTCTTCTTTAAAAAATTTCTCATGAGCATCCCACCAGTATGTATAGGTTCGATCTCCTTCCCCTTCTGCAATCGCAAACTCTTCACTCACTTCGTTCATGGGCAATACTTCGACTTTCACTGTTTGTATGATGGCTAAGGGCAAATCCTCACTGCTTAAGATAATGCTGTAATCACCCACGGATGGTAATGGTTCATTTTCCACTCCGTAAAAAACATGCCCAGAGCATGTAGCCGTTTTTATCCCATCCATCACTAACTGAGCCAAATCATCGGGATCGGCCCCGAATTGCCATGCACTGACTGACTGGGGTTTATCTTCTTTCCCTTGCCAATATTCATTCCAATATAATTCCGCTTTGACATTCATTCTATGATTCTCCATTCTGTTCTGACATAAAGCATATTTGAATGATTATTATTCTTAAAATTTTCGTTCATCTGTCATTTACTATTTTCACTTCTGCATTCATTTAGCTGTTCCCATTCACTTAAATACATACGATTCTTGATTTTTTTTGGATTCACTAGTTTACTAATAAACTCCAAACTGTTTCCGTCAGGATCATTAAAGTGAATTTTAGCGTGGGCATATTCCCCGTGAGGCATCACGAAAGGTTCAACTGGCAGAAATCCAAAAGCCTCCCTTGGCGCATAGCCTCTATCTTCAAGCCATGCGACTGAGCTCTTTAGATCTGCCAATGATACTTGAAAAGCGATATGCCGTAGGGAGGGATGATACTCAACCTCTACTTTTTCCGTTTCCCAAAGCCCCAGCCAACTTTTATCCTTATCAATCCATAGAAAAGCCAGGTTGTCTTCAACCTTATGATCCAACTGCAAACCAAGCCCTTCATAGAATTCAATGGAACGATTCAAATTACTAACCGGTAAATGTGCTTCATATAAACCTCTTATCATTGAATAATCCCCTTTTAGTCAGAACTATATCCACCATCCTGATTCAATCCCTTTATCTTATTATTCTGCGTGGCCATTCTATTTCACCAGTTAACAACAAAGTGATGATGATTACCCAAAATATAAAGAATGATGAAGAGAAAACCAATGATATGATGGAAATCATTTTTTTCTCCGTTTTCTTCAAAATTCCTATGACAGAGAGGACGATGCCGGCAATCGTAAGGAAAAATGTGATATAACCACCAGTCATGCCCCCGATATTGGCCATTCTGATAGGTGTAATAAAAACAGTAAAAAAGCAAATGATTCCAATGATGAATGAAGTAAAACTAATTACACCGTACCTCTTCTGAATACATGCTTCGTTTTCTATCGAGCTCACCCTTTCATCAGTTTTTAACTCCTATATACATCTATTACTATCTCACAAATAATTTTAACATATAATGCCAGCCGAATTGTCGTGCACAAAAAAAGGGGATAAAAGACCGTGAATTAAAGCTTCATTTTCATGCCTTCATGAGTGGCTTTGAATCCTAACCGTTCATAAAATCGCAGCGCTTCTTCCCGCTGTTTATCGGTCGTGAGTTGAATGAGATGGCAGCCCCGCTTCTTTGCACGGTCAATCGCATATTGAATCAACTTGCTGCCAATGCCTTTCCCCCGTTCTGCAGATGCCGTCCGAACCCCTTCGATCGTAGCCCTCCAGCCGCCTTGATGGGTAATATGAGGCGTGAACGTGATTTGCTGCACCCCAATGATTTCCTCACCAAGACAAGCAACGATCAATTCATTATTTTCATCTGCATCTATGGATTCAAATGCTTTTAGATAGCTGTCAGGAAGCGGGTTTTCATACCGCTCCCTCTCCCTCCCCAATGCATCATCCGCAAGCATCCGTACGATTTCACTTAAGTCTTCTGCCGTCGCATTCCTGAATGTGACCATGCGATTCCTCCTCATATTTACTTCAGTATCAACCTGATGTAAATCATTCCTTCATTAATAACTTCTTCCAATAGTCCGGCGGTCCTCTTTTCTGGAGGAAAAATAATGCAACTGTAAAATTTGGACCAACAAGAAAAGGACCCCCTCTAAAAGGAAGTCCTTCAATTCATTCATTATTAGGTAATTGGCGCAGGATTGAACAGTGCCAAATCATTATGCAGGCCCCAATGCTCTGCCCAGGTTTTCTTTTTACCGCTGGCCACTTCCAGAATAAGGTGAAATATTTCCCACCCGACTTCCTCTATGGTTGCTTCACCAGTAGCGATCGTTCCAGCATTTATATCGATCAGATCTTTCCATTGCTCGGTCAATGTATTTCGTGTAGATACTTTGATGACGGGAGCCATTGCGAGATTATAAGGTGTGCCTCTTCCAGTTGAAAAAACTTGAAGGTGCATGCCGGAAGCAAGCTGCAGTGTTCCGCAAACAAAGTCACTAGCTGGTGTAGCGGCAAAAATCAGCCCTTTTTCCGTTGCTTTTTCACCTGGAGCCAAAACGCCTGAAATGGGGCTGCCTCCGGATTTGGCAATGGAGCCTAATGATTTTTCCACTACATTGGCCAACCCGCCCTTTTTGTTTCCAGGCGACGGATTGGCACTTCGATCGGCATCACCCAATGCAAGATAGTTATCATACCAATCCATTTCCTTTATTAAAGCTCTCCCCACTTCTTCATTCACTGCACGAGGCGTTAATAGATGAATCGCATCCCGTACTTCTGTGACTTCAGAGAATAGAACGGTTGCCCCTGCCCTGACTAACAGATCTGTAGCATATCCTACGGCAGGGTTAGCTGTGACACCAGAGAATGCATCACTTCCACCGCACTGGGTACCGATGACTAATTCGGAAACCGGAAATGTCTCCCGCTGCCGGCGGTTCAACTTGATTAAACGTTCCTCGGCCATTTCCATAATGGATTGGACCATTCCCGTAAATCCCTGCTGGTCCTGAAGCAATATGATATCTGAATCGTCCCCGCTTGGGTTTATTCTAATTGGAGACAGTTTTTCACACCCCAATCCAACTACCAAGGCTTCCCCGCCAAAATTCGGGTGTTTCGCAAGGTTCTGTATCGTGCGAATGGGAATGACCGCTTCCGGTGCATTGATAGCGACTCCGCATCCATAGTTGTGATTTATGGCGAAAACATCATCAACATTGGGATACTTCGGGAGTAGCTCTTTTTTTATCCGGTTCACGACGAAATCCAGCACGCCCACTACACATTGGACGCTTGTTGTAATGCCCAATATATTCTTGGTTCCAACACTGCCATCTTCATTGCGGAATCCTTGGAATGTATACCCTTCAAGCGGGGGTAAAGTTTTCGGAATATCATTTGCTACCGGCAATTCCTTTAAATCCGGAGAAGACGGAAGTATCACCAGTGATTCGTCAATCCAACAGCCCTTACTGATTGATTTAGCCGCATAACCGATAACTTCCCCATAGCGTATGATGGCTTCATTCTCGACTATGTCCATTAAAGCCACCTTGTGGCCTTGTGGCACTCTTTCTTTCAATTCAAGCCCACAAGGGAATACGGTTCCTTGATCCAAGCCTCCCGTATTAACCACGATGGCGACATTGTCGATCCCATTCACCTTAATATAAAGCGGTACCTCCGTCAGTTGCGTTTTCGTATCCACTTTACCACTCCTTCATTCTAAAAAAGCAAACAGACATCACTAAACATACACGTGTCGGTAATTTTCAGAAATACTGTTTTTTTCCCTTATTTGACAAACACCGTTTTAATGGAAGTAAAAAACTCTTTTGCGGCTTCTCCTTGTTCCCTGGAGTGGGAGCTGGAGTTTTTCATGCCGCCAAATGGCGCCTGTAATTCAACGCCTGCGCTCTCGGCGTTGACCCTGATCAATCCCGCTTCCATATCATTAACAAATGAAAGTAAATGTTTGATATTGGCTGTGAAAATCGAAGCACTAAGGCCATATTCCACGCTGTTCGCAAGTTGCAGGGCTTCTTCAACTGAATCAGCTTTCAATAAGGCAATCACCGGACCAAAAATCTCTTCCTGTACAATTGTCATATCTGACGTACAATTATCAAAAATCGTCGGTTCTACATAAAAGCCATTTGCCTGAGGGCCTTCTTCAGCACGCTTCCCGCCAATTAGAAGTGCAGCACCTTCTTCCACTCCTTTTTCGATATAGGAAAGAACCGTATTCAATTGACTTTCGCTAGCACATGGTCCCATCCATGTCCCGCTGTCCAATCCATCCCCGATGGAAATGCCTTTCGTTTCTTTCACCAGCAGCTGCTTGAACTCTTCATAAACTTCAGCTGCAACGATGACACGGCTTGTCGCGGTACATTTTTGCCCCGTTGAACGGAACGCACCTGTAATGACTGCTTCTACAGCCAGGTTAAGATCGGCATCCGCTGCAACGATTACCGGGTTTTTCCCGCCCATTTCAAGCTGGTATTTCGCTCCACGTGCTAACGCCGCTTGTCCAATCCTTTTTCCGACTCCGTTTGAGCCGGTAAAGGTAATCCCGTTTATATCTTCGTGATCGGCGATGCCCTGCCCTATGACACTGCCCGGCCCTGTAACCATATTGACAACACCCGCCGGGAAACCGGCTTCTTCAAAACACTCCATGATTTTCGCACAGGTGATCGCCGTCTCGGTGGCTGGCTTCACCACAATCGTATTCCCATATACGAGGGCAGGAGCCATCTTCCAGATTGGGATGGCGATCGGGAAATTCCAAGGTGTAATGACGCCGACTACACCAAGCGGAACGCGCGTCGTGAACATAAGTGCTGAACTGTCGGTGGATGGAATGACATCCCCCACCTTACGCATCCCTTCTCCTGCATAGTATTTCAGGATTGCAATACCGCGTGCCGTTTCCCCTTTTGTTTCAGCAAATGTCTTGCCCATTTCCCGTGTTGCACATTCTGCGATTTCATCAATCCGCTTTTCAAGAATTTGCGCTGCTTTATACAGATACTCCCCGCGCTCTGAACCAGCTAGTTTGCGCCATTTATCTTTCGCCTTTTTCGCTGCTTCCACTGCCAGGTTCAAGTCATCCTTAGTGGATTTTTGTACATAACCGACAATTGCCTGTTTATCTGCCGGGTTTAAACTTTTTTCAACTTCATTTGAAATGGAAGCAACCCATTCACCATTAATATAGTTAAGATACGTTTTTGTTTGAACTGTAGTTATCATATATAATCCCCACCCTTATTAGATTGATTGAATTGGTGTTTCTTTTGGAAAACGATCTAAGGCATTCTCTAATATCGTTTGCATTTCTGCATAATGTTCTTTTTCCACCGGAAGAATCGGTAATCTGACTGTTTGCCCAACCGGCATTCCCATAATCTCCATACCTGCTTTAATGAGAGAAACGGCATACCCTTTTCGCTGACGGCGAATATTGTTGATCGGCATGATGACCTGCTGGTAAATTTCATTGACCGTTTCTTGATCTCCGCTCAAGATGCCATTATAGAACTTTCGTGAGATATGCGGGATGTAATTGGATATCGCCGATGAATAGGAATCAAAGCCAAGTGGAACGTAGGCCGACATGGTAACTTCCGCAAGCGGCATTCCGTTCAGCCAGCCGAAACGTTTTCCGAAGGTTTGTGTAAGGAGTCCATTCAACTCCATATTGCCCAGACCGTCTTTGACGCCGACCACCTGCGGGACCTCAGCAAGCGCTTCCAAAGTTGAAAGTGAAAATGCCACATTATCACGCTGATATACGATGGAATTCAAGTCTGTACTCTCTGCGATGGCTTTGAAATAAGCCGACAGACCTGCCTGTTCTCCAGTAACGAGATATGGAGGTAATATTAAATAACCATCTGCCCCTTTTTCCGCAGATATTCTGGCAAGTTCGAGGGAAGTTTGGATATTCCCGCCTACCCCTGTGTATACAGGTACTTTTCCAGCGGTGACGGATACGGCTACCTCGACCATCGCTTCATATTCCTCTTTACTTAACGATGGATATTCCGCTGCTGCACATGCCACGAAAATAGCTTCTAGTCCCCCATCTAATAAAAATTGGATATTTTGGGCGAGTGCTTGTTCATCAAGCTTATTACTCGTTGTGAATGGTGCCACGGGAAATCCAAGAATTCCTTTAGGTGCCTTGCGAATCTTATTCATTTTTTATTCCCCCTTGTGTATTATTGTTTTATTGTAAGACAAATACACCATCTGGTCAATCGTATTTTTTTTATTTTCTGAAAAATGAAGCACTACTTCATCCTTCGATAATTTCGCTTCTAATATATACAAAAAAACACGATAATGAAGGAGCTAAAATGAAAAAACTTTTAAGAAAAAAAGCCATTGACAAACAATTTTATTTGTCTTACCATTGGACAAAACTAAATATTAAGAATTTTCACGAAGGAGGAAACAGTTAACATTGTAAGCGGTATCAATTAGAAAATATAATAAAATACGATTAAGGAAGTGAGTATATGAACGCTGAAGAAAAAGTTTTCCAACCATCTCCTAAACTGCCAAGTGCCCAGAAAAAAACACGCACACGATGGTTCATTGTCTTTATGCTCTTTTTGGTTACAGCCCTGAATTATGCGGATCGTGCGACGCTATCCATTGCGGGTACGGACATGTCTGGTCAGCTTGGCCTCGATTCAGTCATGATGGGCTATGTTTTCTCCGCTTTCGCTTGGTCTTATGTAGCTGGACAAATTCCAGGCGGATGGCTTTTAGACCGTTTTGGCTCGAAAAAAGTTTATTTTTGGAGTATCACGTTATGGTCTACCTTTACGCTTTTACAAGGGTTTCTCGGTTTTTTCGGTTCTGCGGGAACGGCTGTCATGGTATTGTTCGGACTGCGCTTCTTAGTTGGATTGGCAGAAGCCCCTTCCTTTCCGGCCAACAGCCGCATCGTTGCCACCTGGTTCCCAAGCCATGAACGCGGAACCGCGGCTGCCACTTTCAATTCGGCCCAGTATTTTGCAACCGTTCTCTTTGCACCGATCATGGGTTACATTACGTATAAATTCGGTTGGGAATACGTCTTCTTCTTTATGGGGGCTTTAGGAATCATCGTTGCTTTCATCTGGCTGAAAACGATTTATGGCCCAAAGGAACATCCACGCATCAACCAAGCTGAGCTTGAATATATCGAAGCGGGCGGCGCTTTGATCAATATGGATCAAACCAGTACAAATAAGGAGGAAAAGAAAGGCGTCAACTGGAATCATATAAAGCAGCTATTATCAAGTCGCATGCTGTTAGGTGTTTATCTCGGACAATATTGCATCACGACGTTAACGTACTTTTTCCTGACATGGTTTCCTGTGTACCTAGTACAAGAAAGGGGCATGACCATTCTTGAAGTTGGATTCGTCGCTTCCCTTCCGGCCATTTGTGGATTTTTTGGCGGCATTCTCGGAGGGACATTCTCGGATTTCTTGTTACGGAAGGGATTCTCATTGACTGTCGCCCGAAAGTTGCCAATTGTTGTTGGGATGATTCTATCGATGAGCTTGGTGGCAGCAAATTATGTAGATACGGAATGGGTTGTCATTTTCGTTATGGCCCTTGCGTTTTTCGGTAAAGGATTCGGGGCACTCGGCTGGGCGGTAGTGGCCGATACCTCACCAAAGGAAATGTCAGGTGTCAGCGGCGGGCTTTTCAACACATTCGGTAACATTGCCGGCATTACAACACCGATTATCATCGGATATATCATTGCCACGACAGGGTCGTTCAATGGTGCGCTAGTCTTCGTTTGTGCTAATGCTCTTGTCGCGATTTTAAGTTATTTATTCCTAGTTGGTGAAATTAAACGTGTAGAGTTAAAGTCATAGTAAACTAAATATTCTGGCAGGGGGAAAAAATCATGAACAATCAATTGCTAAAGGATAATGTAAAAATCGGCACACCGGTAATTTCAGAAATGAGCGTCATTCCAGTTGCGGGCCATGACGGCATGCTTTTGAACTTGAGTGGTGCCCATGCTCCTTATTTCACCCGGAACATCGTCATTCTAAAAGACAATGCGGGTAATACGGGTGTCGGTGAAGTTCCTGGAGGCGAAAAAATCCGCCAGACACTCGAAGATGCTAAAGAATTGGTTGTCGGCCAGTCCATCGGGACATACAACAACATTCTAAATACCATCCGCAAGCAGTTTGCGGACCGGGATGCTGGAGGGCGCGGCCTTCAGACGTTCGATCTTCGTATTGCCATTCATGCCGTAACAGCATTGGAAGCGGCACTTCTTGATTTAGTTGGCCAACATTTAGGTGTTCCGGTCGCAGCCCTTCTCGGCGAAGGACAGCAGCGTGATAAAGTGGAAATGCTGGGCTACTTATTTTATGTAGGTGACCGCAATAAAACAGATCTTGGTTATTTAAGCGAACCGGAAGCGGAAGATGACTGGCTTCGCCTCCGTCATGAGGAAGCGCTGACACCCGAATCGATTGTCCGCTTGGCAGAAGCCGCCCACTCTCGTTATGGTTTCAATGATTTTAAATTGAAAGGCGGGGTTTTGCGCGGGGAAGAAGAAATCGAAGCGGTGACGGCACTTGCGGAACGCTTCCCTGAAGCCAGGATCACCCTTGACCCAAATGGCGGCTGGCTGCTTGAGGATGCGATTAAACTTTGCCGGGATCAACATCATGTTTTGGCTTATGCGGAAGATCCATGCGGAGCGGAAAATGGTTTTTCCGCCCGGGAAATCATGACGGAATTCAGGCGCGCAACGGGCCTTCCAACCGCTACGAATATGATTGCAACGGACTGGAGGCAAATGGGGCACTCCATTCAACTTCAATCCGTGGACATTCCTCTTGCCGATCCGCATTTTTGGACGATGCAAGGCTCCGTCCGTGTCGCTCAAATGTGTAACGACTGGGGCTTGACTTGGGGATCACACTCGAATAATCACTTTGATATTTCACTTGCCATGTTTACACACGTTGCTGCAGCCGCACCTGGAAAAATCACTGCGATCGATACCCACTGGATTTGGCAGGATGGGCAGCGTTTGACGAAAGAACCTTTTAAAATTGTCGGCGGAATGGTCGATGTCCCTTCCAAACCCGGACTTGGAATTGAAGTGGATATGGAACAAATCGAGAAGGCACATCAGCTTTATAAACAAAAAGGACTTGGTGCCCGTGATGATTCGATGGCTATGCAATACTTGGTTTCCGGATGGAAGTTCAATCCAAAATCACCTTGCCTCGTCAGATGATTTTTTACCAACAATCCGTGCGTCTCTCTCTTTAGAGCGGCGCATTTTACTTTTTTTGGACATAGGTCTACATGCAAATAAGTGTATTATATTATATAATTAGTCTTACAGTAGGAATACATATAGGAAGTTACAGAAAAGGGGTTACACAATGGAAGAATCGTCAAAGAAATTAGGCGTACAATCGGTACATCGCAACACTCTTTCACAACAAGTCGTGGATCAAATCGTGCATCTGCTCGTTACTGGCCAAATGAAAGCGGGCGACAAACTGCCTCCTGAAATGGAGCTTATGAAAGAACTTGAAGTAAGCCGGCCTGTTTTACGTGAGGCGCTCAGTGCCCTTGATACACTAGGGGTCATTACACGGAAAACGCGTGAAGGAACCTTTTTTAACGATAAAATCGGTACACATCCATTCTCTGTCATGCTTGCGCTGGCTACCGATAATTTACCAGCGATCATCGAAGCGCGAATGGCTTTGGAGTTGGGATTGGTAACAATGGCTGCCGAGAAGATCACAGACGAGCAACTGGAGAAACTGCAAGTTACGATTGACACGATTGCCAATAGTGAAGACAACGATTATGGAGAGGCCGATAAAGAATTCCATAAGATCATCGCTTTAAGTGCGAACAATCCCATCATTGAAGGCATGATCGATTCCTTATTGATCACTCATAATAAAATAAATAGCTTGATTCAATTCAGGGAACGGGAACTGACTGTGAAGTATCACAAAGCCATCTATGCTGCACTTGCAGCACATGATCCACATGAAGCATTCAGCCAAATGTACAAGCACCTTGATTACGTCCGTCAGAAAGTCCTTCAATATTCTCACGAACATTAATAGATTGTTTGCGAGGTACCGCAGCAAACTAATGGATCACTCAATGATTCTATTTCATAAGGAAAGTGGATTTTTTCAGGGAACCTATTTTGCTTCCGAGATTTCAGAGTTCAACTTATCTTTTAAATCCAATTGATAGCATAATTCTTTTTGAGAAAAACTGGATAGTAGCGGAACTATCCAGCCCCCACTAATCCACTTTCGATTGAAATACCTTCCTCATGGAAATTGCTGGCTAACCACAATCCCCCTCCAAATATCCTGCGAAGGCTCCACTCAAAAAAACATGCATCCCTGCTTACTGGCAGGAATGCATGGATCATCAGTCACCAAGTACTTGACCATTATCTTGTTAATTCATGGCTTAATATGCACTCCAACCAGCATCTGCCGTAATGACAGTACCATTAACAAAACTGGAATCGTCTGAAGCAAGGAATAATGCCACTTTAGCGATTTCCTCAGGTTTGCCGTTTCGTGGATTGATAGCCATACCCAGTTGTTGGCGAGAGAAGCCAAACTCATTGATATTCGTCATGCTGGAACCAATATTGGTTTCTACTCCGCCTGGTGCTATAGCATTGCAGCGAATCCCTTTATTGGCATACATGTAGCCCGTGTTTTTCGTGAAACCAACGACTGCATGTTTAGAGGCAGTGTAAGCCGCACCAGCCCGGGCACCGTACAAACCGCCAGCAGAAGCAATATTGATGATGACCCCTTTTTGTTTTTCTAAAAAGATCGGCATCACCTTTCTAGTCGAACGCATGACGCTTGTCGTGTTAATGGCAAAAATCCGATCCCATTTAGAATCTTCAATGTCTCCAGCAGGTTCCATGCCATCCATGATACCCGCGTTATTCACCAAAATATCCACCGTTCCATACGTACTGACCGTGGTATCGATCAAATGTTGAATATCTTCCTCCACCGCTACGTTCGTTTTGATGGCAAAGGCCATTCCGCCATTCGCTTTTATTTCTTCCACCGTATCGTTCGCACCATCAAGGTTTAAATCCGATACGGCGACTTTAGCTCCTTCTCGAGCATAATCTATGGCAATTTGTTTCCCCATGCCTGATGCTGCTCCTGTCACAACGGCAACTTTGTCTTGTAATTTCATTTGAACTCCCCCATTCATTCTAGTGAAGCATTACTTATTGTACAGATGTTCATTATCTACCTTCCTTTATAGTATAATTAGTTTCAGTAGGCTTATACAATCAGCAAATGCTGTCCTCAATGTTGGTTAATGAACAGAAAGTGATCATTATGTTTATTAAAAGCACAATAACGAACAAAGGATGAAGAAAATGACTGATAATAATACTGGTATTGATAGAAGGATCAGGAAATCCAAAATGGCTTTGAAAGAATCCCTCATTTCTTTAATGCAAAGTAAGGATTTCAGGGAGATATCGATTACCGATATTGTAGAACTCGCCGACCTTAATCGGGGTACATTTTATAAACACTATCAGTACAAAGAGGAACTGCTTGAAGAGGTCATGGAGGATGTAATTGCCGATTTGATCATATCTTACCGGGAACCTTATAAGAACGCCGAAACTTTCACCATCAATGAACTAACGGCTTCGGTCATCAAAATATTTGAACATGTAGCTAACCATGCAAACATTTATACCCTCATCCTAAAGTCGAATGCATGGCCTACATTATTGGAACGGATTTGTAATGAGTTGAAGAAACTTCCAGTGGAGGACCTGGAAGATTACCGGCCGAACCCTAAGATCAATAAAGAACTTGCCTCCAGTTACCAAGCATATGCGATATTGGGCATGATCATCGAATGGGTCAACACTGGCTTTAAATATAGCGCTGACTATATGGCTGAACAGCTGCTGGAAATCCTTAATAATAAATCGGTAAATGCCGTCTTTAAAATAAACCATTTTAAGCAGAAATAAGAGGGCTGCACCGGCAACCCTCCTATCTCCTTAAAGCGCCTGCCCTTTGGAAAGAAACCTTTTTACGACAGACAAGAAAGCAGGTAAATCATCTTCATGGACAAAGTGTCCGGCATCCTCTATCGTCACCAATTCGCAATTCGGGATAAGCTCGGAAACCTCCTGCAATTTGTTTTGGGGAATATGGCTGGCCCCGCCCCCGATAACAAGCGTCGGCATCATAATATCGGTGAGGCGTGCCCACCATTCGGGATCGGGTTCATTAAGCTGCTGTAGAATCGAAGGCACTACCTGCCAATCAAACGGCAGTGGAACAGAAGGCCTGGAAGGAACCTCCATTGGTTTATCCGAGAAAGGAGGCGGCGTGTCTTCGACAATCAACCTTTCTATCCTCGAAGGAAAATTTTGCGAGAAAAGATAGGAAACCGTCCCCCCCATGGAATGCCCCATTAGCGAAAACCTTCCCAAATCAAGCGCATCCGCAAAATGAAGCAAATCATCACGCATCGATTCAAAAGTATATGTATTCGTTCTCGCACTCCCACCGTGGCCCCGTTGATCTAAAGCTAAAACACGATAACTTTCTCCTAATGCGGCAGCCGCTTGGTCCCATGATTCCGAACTTTTTCCCAGCGCATGAAGAACAACAAGCGGTGGTGCAGAAACATCCCCGCACTCCCGATATTGAAACGTGAGTCCATTCAACTCAATTTGATTAATCCGAATTTCCATCTCCGTTCACTCCCAGGATCGGATTCGTCATTTTGAACCCCGATCTATTTTTTAAAAAAACCTCTAAAATACTATGTTGACTATAAGTAAATTATACGTTTTATGCCTTCACCCATTTTTTCATCCTGCATCTGATCATTTCTGCCTTCACACCTTTTATTCCTGCCTTCATCCATTTATTCATCCTTTGGCTTCATTCCGCAGCAGCCTGCATTACATTCCGTTACGGGCCTTAAATCATAGAAAAACCCTATGCTGCCTGAACGATTCAGGTGGCATAGGGCCTTTTATTGTTTCATTTAAGCGGTTTGATCTTTTTTCACAGCTGGTTTTTCTTCAGCCGGCCAAGCACGCTTAATGAATAATGCCAGAATCAACGCCACACCGGCAATGAAGGTAGATACAAAGAAGGAGAAGTTAATTCCATCCAGCATTGCCTGCATCCCGATTTGGGCTTTCATTTGGCCCATCATCTCAGCGGTGGGCTGGCTTGTTAATTTGCTCATCGCTTTCGTCATTAAATCTTCGGCAGTAGAAGCTGCACGGTTAGACATGACCGTAACGAGCAATGCCGTACCGATCGCACCGGAAATTTGGTTCAGTGTGTTATTCATGGCTGTACCGTGCGGGTTCATGCGGGCTGGCAGCGAGTTCAAACCATTTGTCATGATCGGCATCATGGACATTGACATCCCGAAGGAGCGAACGGAAAACAGGATTATAATTTCTGTATACGTAGTTTCCATTGATAATTTACTTAGCAAATACGTAGTTACCACGGTGATAAGCAAACCGATTGAAGCAAGGATGCGGGCACCGAACTTATCGAAAAGCTTACCGGTAACCGGTGACATGAGGGCCATTAATAACGCACCTGGAAGCATCAGTAATCCAGAATCGAATGGTGAAATGCCACGTACTGTTTGTGTGTACATCGGAATTAAGATCATCCCCGAGAACATCGCCATGTTCAGTACGATTGAGATCGTTGCGGATAAAGCAAACATCGGGTGCTTGAAGATCTTGAACTCAAGCATTGGTGTTTCCATTTTAAGCTGGCGTGTTATGAAAAGGATCAGGGAGATGGCACCGACAATCAGTGTTCCGTATACCTCTAGGCTATCCCAACCCTTGCTGCCTGCCGAACTGAATCCGTAAAGCAAACCGCCGAAGCCTAAGCTTGAAAGGATGACCGATATTTTATCAATTGAGATATCGACTTTTTCCTTGTGGTCTTTAAGTTTAAAGAAGCCGAAAATAAGCACTAGTAAAGCTAGCGGAGTAATGAAATGGAATAGCATTCTCCAATCATAATGTTCGATGATCCAGCCTGAAAGCGTCGGCCCGATTGCAGGGGCAAACATCATGACCAAACCGAATAGTCCCATTGCCGAGCCCCGTTTTTCAACAGGGAAAGAAGTTAAAAGTACGTTCATTAATAATGGCATCATGATTGCCGAACCGGCAGCCTGAACCATACGTGCGCTCAATAATAGCGGGAATACATGCGCTACACCTGCAACGATCGTCCCGATTGAGAATAGGAGCATGGCTGTCAGGAACAGATTACGCACCGAATATTTTCTTATTAAGAAGGCAGTTGTCGGAATCATGATTCCGTTCACGAGCATGTAGCCCGTTGTCAGCCATTGGACTGTGGAAGTCTCGATTCCCAGGTCTATTTGGATTGATGGCAGTGCAATATTTAAAAGGGTTGAATTCAGTATCGATATGAACGCACCGACCATCAGTATGGCCAAAATGCCATACGAACCCTTTTTCTCATTTATTTGTGCAGTACTCACTTTTTATCTATTCCTCCATTCAAACTATTGGTTCATTTAATTATACGAGCGGTATATTCCAATCTCACAAAATCAATAATATACCCCTAGTTCATTTTTTGCAATAAAAATTTACTGGTTTAAATAAGGGTTTGTGCTGTGATGAAAAATAGAGTACGATTAAATTTATACAAGCAGTATAATGAAAATAAGGTGATATGATGAACAACCGAAGGCAGAATGTCATCGATACGGCTCATAAGCTGTTTATTGACAAAGGCTACCAAGCGACGTCCATTCAGGACATTTTAGACGGCAGCGGTATATCAAAAGGTACATTTTATAATTATTTCCCTTCGAAGGGTGAATTATTTATAGCCATTTTCCGCTCCTTTTATACAAAGATCCGCCATGAACGGGAAAAACTGTTGATTGGTCAAGATTCCGCCGATATTGAAATTTTCATCAGGCAGCTCGAACTGCAATTGATGGTGAACAAGCAAAGCAAATTGCTTATCCTGATCGAAGAAGTCCGGGTTTCCAATGATGAAGAGTTAAAACAATTCATCAATAAGACGCTATTGTTGAGCTTACGCTGGATGTATAACCGT
Source organism: Bacillus sp. 220_BSPC (assembly GCF_001054655.1). Classification (NCBI taxonomy): domain Bacteria; kingdom Bacillati; phylum Bacillota; class Bacilli; order Caryophanales; family Bacillaceae; genus Bacillus; species Bacillus sp. 220_BSPC. The sequence continues at coordinate 6,145 of NZ_JVPL01000161.1, read as the reverse complement.
TTTATCGATATCTTCGGTGAAAGTAAAAAACCCTATCTTTTAGATAGCGTCATTATCTTTCATTCGATGATGACCCACATGAGCCATTTTAGTTACCGTGCTAATCCCGCCGGTACACCGGACATACAAATTATCCGATATTGCATGAATCGCATTGTCCATTTAGTCAATGAAGTGGCTGAAAGCGGGGAACAGATCATTGATCCGGAATTAATGGATACGTGGTTTCCAAAATTCACAAACCAGCTTGATGCTTGCCATAATGATTTGCTTCATTCCACCACGGAATTGAAAAAAGCGATAAACAAAGCTATTCCTTGCGATGAAGATCGAAGAAGAGCCATTGAATTGGTCGACTTCATCCAAGATGAGCTGATGCAGTCAGACAAACCGCGAGAATTCTTGATAGAAAGTCTGCTTTCCACTTTGAAAACTGGATATGCTTCACAGATCCAAGCATACATGGAGGCTTTTGAAGAAAGCATCCATTCTTGCTTGAGCCGATAAGATTGAAGATACGCACCTACCGAAAGCGGCAGGTGTTTTTTTTATGGCTTTTTGAATTGCCCCTGATTTTAAAAAAGAGTTGGTTTTATAAAAGCGACCTAAGGAAACACTATCCTTATCATAATAAAGGGAGGTCTATCTACTTGAGTGTGAAAGAGAATGCTTTGTCCATATTGGCTCTGGGCGGAGTGAATGAAATCGGTAAAAACATGTATGTGATTCAATATTCTAACGATATCGTCATTATTGATTGTGGTGCAAAGTTTCCTGATGAAAGTTTATTAGGAGTCGATTTGATCATTCCTGATATTTCCTTTCTTCAGGAGAATAAGGAGAAGATACGCGCTTTGATTGTGACTCATGGGCATGAAGATCATATTGGCGGTATCCCTTATTTCTTGAAAAAATTGAATGTGCCCATTTATGCCACACGTTTAACACTTGGTTTGATTGAATTGAAGTTAAAAGAACATAACCTTTTGGGTGATACGGAATTAATCCAGATCAATTCGGATTCAAAGCTGGAATTCGGGGAAATGGTTCTGGACTTTTTCAAAACGAATCATAGTATTCCCGATTGCCTCGGAGTCACCATGCATACGCCGGAAGGCACGGTCGTTCATACAGGGGACTTCAAGTTTGACTTGACTCCGATGAATGATCAGTATCCCGATATTCATAAAATGGCCAAAATTGGGAGTGAAGGTGTCCTCGTTTTACTATCGGAAAGCACGAACGCAGAGCGTCCCGGCTCAAGTCCTTCGGAGCATCTGGTTGGCAGCCATATTGAAGAGGCCTTCATGCAGGCAAAACAGAAAGTCATCCTTTCGACATTCGCTTCAAATGTCAATCGTGTTCAACAAGTTGTGAACGCTGCACTGAAGACAAACCGGAAACTGGCCCTGATTGGACGAAGCATGGTGAACGTCGTAACCGTTGCCATTGAACGCGGCTATCTCGAGGTTCCTGATGGGATGCTTATCCAACCACAAGAGGTCGATAGTTATGCTCCTGAAAGGGTCGCGGTTTTATGTACAGGAAGTCAAGGAGAGCCGTTTGCCGCCCTTTCCCGCCTTTCCAGTTCGAATTATCGGGATATGAGCATATTGCCTGATGACACAGTGATTCTTGCCTCCACACCAATACCCGGAAATGAACGGGATGTTTCACGTATCATCGACAACCTGTTTCAACTGGGTGCCAAGGTCATTTACGGTTCTGGGACTGTAACGGGCATGCATGTATCAGGACATGCTTATCAGGAAGAGTTAAAGCTCATGCTAACCCTGATGAAACCTAAGTATTTCATCCCGATTCACGGTGAGTATCGGATGCTGCACCAGCATCGATTGTTAGCTGAGTCTGTCGGGGTGGAGAAGGATCATACTTTCATCATCAATAATGGTGATGTGGTGGATATTGAAAACTCCGTTGCCCGTCAAACAAGAAAGGTGGCTGCCGGCAATACCTTTGTCGACGGTGTTGGCGTCGGGGATGTAGGAGAAATCGTTCTGCGGGACCGTAAGCAGCTTTCCGAAGATGGAATGCTCGTCATCGTCATAACACTAAGCAAGACAGAAAGAAAAATAGTATCAGGACCCGATACCATTTCCCGTGGATTTGTATATGTTCAAAATTCCGAGGACCTCCTTAAAAATGTGAATCGTCTTGTCACGAAAACGGTCAACGACTTACAAAGTGAAAAAATATACCGGTGGAACATCATTAAACAAACCATTAAGAAGGAACTGGGGCAATATCTCTTTAATCAAACTAAGAAAAAACCAATGATCCTTCCAATAATCATTGAAATTTAGCGCCAAATCGAAAGGAACTCGACTTTGAATAGTCGAGTTCCTTTTTTAATCGAGTCCTGATTTACTCGCTTTTGCGGCCATTGCCTTGTTCTTATTCCATACCTTGAACTTCATGAAAACAGCGGCAAGACCGATGATCACGATGAATAAAAGGCTGATGAAAAATCCTGGACGTATCTCTTTTTCAAGAAGTGTTCCACTTACTGCCGCTAAAATTAAAAGCAGTCCGAAAACGGCAGTAATCTTACTCCACATCTTATTTTCCAAGATTTTGAATGAAGAAAGAATGATGAATGCCCAGTTATACAAAAGCAATATACCAGCAGATGTTGTAATGTATTCATAAATCTTTCCTGGCAGGAGCAAGGCAGTGATGATCGATCCTAAAAGACCTAAGGCCCCAAGCCCCAGTGACGGCAGCGGAAGATCTTTGAATTTCTTGATCTTTTGCATGAATAATGCGGGTGCATTCCCATCATTGGATAGCGTTACCAATAAATTGGTTACACCAAATAGTGAAGCGGTCATCGTCGAGAAACCGGCAATGATGATCGCACCATTAAAAACGTGCGGGAAAAATGTCAGGTGATAACTGTCCAATGCCGAAACGAATGGGCTTTCTTTTTCACTGAATGCCCCTAACGAAATCATGGTTACGGCTAATCCCAATGAAACCACATATATAATGGTAAGGACCAAGAGCATGATCGTCCCTGCCTTTGGTGCATCTTCTTTCTTTTTAAGCTGCATCGCCATCAATCCAATGACCTCAATGCCGCCAAACGCATAAAAGGCATAGATAAGGGATGTCCAAAACCCCTTTAGCCCTTTTGGGAATAATTCATCGAACGTATTCGGAAATGATGGCGGTTTCGCTCCAGCAAGACCGAACCAGCCGCAAACGGCACATATTGCAATGATGATAAACATTACGATTGCTGCTGTCTTAATTACAGCAAGGATGTTTTCCACCCTGTCGAACCCTTTTGTTCCCAGCAATACCACCACGATTGAAACAATGGCAAAACCGGATGCAAATAGCCAAAGCGGCACTTTCGGGAACCAAAATTGAGATAATAGCGAAAGCGCAGTAAGCTGGCTTCCCATGATCAATATATTGGAGGACCAATAATTCCAGCCACAGCTAAAGCCCGCCCATCGTCCAAATGCTTTATTGGCATAATAACAAAAAGAACCTTCTTGAGGATCGGCAGCCGTCATCTTGGCAAGCAGATTATAAACGATATAGGTACCCAGTGCAGCCAATACAAATGAAAATACAATGGATGGCCCCGTCGTTTTAATCCCTATTGTCGATCCGAGGAAATACCCTGTCCCGATCGTACAGCCAACCCCGACCAATGATAGCTGCCACCATTTCATGTCGCCCTGTTGTTCACCGGATGCATTGGAATCTTGACCAGCCTTTCCTTTCGCTGAACTGCAATTGGCTTTTGTTGTCATAACATTACCCCCTTCCATCATTCATAGTGTTGATAATGACACAATGAATTATGCAAGGAAGAAGTTTTCAAATACCCTATGTAATAACCTGAAGCAATTCTCCTTTAAGATAGGGTGGCAGAAATGCCTTGATAAGCAAAATAAACCCCAAAGCCGACCAATGATAATCCAGAGATGATCGAAATGGCCATTAAGCTTTTTTCATTTAAGAACCTGCGAAATCCATTCGTTAATGCCGCTACAAAAAAGTCCCAGCAAGTAAGACCTAGAAAGATCATCCCGCTATAAATGAAGAGTTGGGATGTCCCATAACTTGAAGCCGTTTTAGCTAAAACAGATCCATATATCCCCAACCAAAATAAAATGGACAATGGACTGGTCACGGACATGATGAACCCAGTAAAAAAACAGGAAATTAAAGAATCTCTATTCCTGTATTCATTTAATAATATCGTATTGACCCGTAATATACTTTCGACCCCGGAATAAATAAGCACAAATCCGCCAAAAAGCCAAAGAAATATCTGGACGATCGGGATTTCTAAAAACCGCACCATTCCTACATATACTAAAATCATGAACAAGGCATCTGCGATCATCGACCCTGCCCCAACGATCCAGGCATGCCAAAACCCGTTCTTGATTCCTTTATCGATGCGAGCGGAGTTCACCGGACCGATCGGTGCTGCAAGGGTAAGTCCTAAGAAAAAGTAACTTAGCAGTAAATGTACACTCAAAAAGCATCACTCCTTCGAGCTAGTTCATGACTTGTACATTTTATGTGACAACCCTCTCCCTATAACCACATGCCAAAAAAATTTCCCAATTCAAAAAAAAAAGCCGTGGGAAAGCCCGGCTTTTTTGAGATGTATTGAAGCCGATTAGGCAGCAGCTTCTTTTTTGTCTGAACTAATGAATTTCATAACAATCAATACGATGCCTATACCAATGATCCCAGAAATGATATAGGTCATATTGATATGATTTTTCATGACAAGGGACATGACCGGAGGGCCTGCCGCAACGCCGATGAACCTTGATGACATGTAGAAGGAGGTTATCGTCCCCCGCTGTTCCTTTTCTATATTTTGAGTGATGATTGCGTCGAGTGTCGGCAATAAAGCACCAATTGCTATGCCCACCAAGCTTGTTATTACCAATAGAAGGACGACCCTGTTTTTAGTAAAACCGACAAATACAAGGCTGATTGAAAGGACAGCTAAACTGATCATGATGATCTTTTTCATGATCGGTAATTCCCCCTTGATTTTTTTCCCTGCAACATAAGAAGATACGCAAAGAAAAAATAGCGGGATCGCTATCACTAAACCTTTTTTGATTCCATGCAAATCATGGATTTTTTCCAGATTATCAGACAAAAAGAAAAGAACACCGAACAAAACCAACATGACAAAGACACCAATCAGGAAAACCGTATATAACCATTTTCCTTCCTTCTTGAATATTTTTTTCGTATCATGCCAGAAATCCTTGAATTTCTTCGGCTCATCCTTCTCCTTTGGTACCTTTATAAAGAAAAAGACCAAAACAATAGATATTAAACTGAAGAATGAAATCGAGAAGAATGGTAAAAACCAGATAAATGCAGCAAACAGGGAACCTAATATTGGACTAAGCACTTTCCCAAACGTATTCGAGGTTTCTATGATTCCCAAACAAGAACTCGTTTTTTCATCATCATCTTTGTATAAATCCCCCACCAAAGGCAAAATGATGGGCGAGGCCCCAGACGCCCCAATCCCTTGCAATACCCTCCCAATGATGATCCATGTATAGGGATTTTCCATTTTCCATGACGCATAACCAGCTATCAAACCACCGATAAGGGCTAGGATCAAGCTTGGCAGAATGACCATTTTCCGTCCGAATCGATCTGATAAATAACCAGCAATGGGAATTAAAAAGATGGATGCAACGGAATAGCTTGTTATCACCATGCTTGATTGAAATGAAGATATCCCCACCTTTTCCTCGAAAATGGGCAAAACCGGGATAAGCATTGAATTTCCAAGTGTCATAACCAATGGAATCGATGCCATACTGATCAAGCACCACACGCTTACATCTTTATTTTGCTTCTCATGACCTTCCATACTTACACTCCTCATCCATTATAAAAGCAATTTATTGCATAAAAGGTAACCATTTGTGAAACCAATTTGTTTTGCATCATATATTAGATGTCTTAAATTATTATGTTATAGTGCAGAAACATTTATTCAGTTACGCTTCTCCCAAAATTACCCCTATTCCCTTTAAAACAAAAAAACCATTCTGTTTAAGAATGGTCAGACTGTAGACAAACTCGATGAAAATCGAGTTTGTCTATTTTTATG
>NZ_JVPL01000160.1:0-44364 GCF_001054655.1 Bacillus sp. 220_BSPC | reverse complement strand
GTTGGCGCTTTGTTTTGTTCAGTTTTCAAAGAGCAATTTCGATGTCGTCTCTCTCAGAAGCGACCTCTATAATGTAACACATTCCGTCACGTTTCGTCAACAACTTTTTTAAATTCTTTTTAACAACTTGTTAGCTGTTTAAGTTGCTGTCTTAGCGACAAGAAATAATATACCATGTACTAAAAATGTTTGCAATACGTTTTTTAAAACTTTTTCAAAAAAAACATTTTCACCTATTTCCCTCTATATATTCTTTATCACACCTCTCCCCTGACATCCAGGCCATGCCCATGTTTTATGAATAAACGAAGCATATTTCCAAAGAAACACAAATAGTCATATATAGATATCTTTTTTCCATGAGGTGAAGCAATGAATCTGCCATTAATCGGATTACTCATTTCTTACAGTATGGCCCTTTACTTATTCAGTACCGCTTTTTATGAAGCCATCAAGTTCAGCAGAGAAAAAGGCAAGGTGAATGGTACGACGTTTTTATTCAGCTTTACTTTCGCTTTGATTTTCACACGGATCACCTATTTGTTTCACCCATATTAGCTAAAAGCAGTAAGTCGGGAGACTTACTGCTTTTATACGGAGACTTGCGCCTCTTTATGTTCCTTGCTTTTCTTTTCATCCTTTAAGAACATCATCAAACCACCCAATATGATGGTACCTCCAAGGACCTGCGTCCAGAGTATCGGTTCATCTAATATGAAATAAGCCAGAATTGTCGCTCCCACCGGTTCAAGCAATATTCCCATCGAAAGCGTCGATGTGCTTAACCATTTTAGTGACCAATTGAATAAAGAATGTCCTAATAAAGTCGGGAAAATGGCAAGCAAAACGAAATAGATCCAATCGGAAGCAGGATAAGGCGCCAATGCCTCTCCCTTGAAGATCACATAGAAAAACAAGGCGACGGCGCTGATTGCATACACGACAAATGTATATGTTATAGAAGAGATGCGTTTTCGGACATTTTGACCAAACAGTAAATATCCGGTTACGAGCGCACATGCGATAAGAGAAAGAATATCTCCCCAAAGCGCCATGCCGCTGATTCTCAAATCACCCCAGCTAATGACAAGGCTGCCTGCTATCGCAATGATGCCGCTCAATATTGCCTTCATTGAAAATCTTTCTTTAAAAAACAGGTAGGCTCCGGCAAAAGCGAATAAAGGCTGGAGGGTTACAAGGACGGTTGAACTTGCGACCGATGTGTAATTAAGCGATTCAAACCATAAAATAAAATGAAAAGCCAAAAACACTCCTGCCGCAATCGAATACAGCCAATCCTTTTTTTCAATGAATTTAAGTTCATGACGGTATTTCACCATGAAAACCGGCAACATAAGAAGGACGGTAAATAATAATCGGTAAAAGGCGATAACACCCGATGGAGCGGTCGCCAGTTTAACAAGGATGGCCGAAAAAGATACGGATGCCACACCGATCGCCAACGCTACATAGGGATTCACTTTTGGCATTTGCACTTAGATTCCTCCTTTCAACGGAATTACGTTACATAGAACTCTATTCTACTATGTTAAAATTATTAGGGTAGTTTTTTTTGAAAAACGGGTATATGGCAACAGACGATTTTATTCTTCGATAATAATTCGGAAGTGGTGAAACAAAATGGAATGGACATTCGACCCTCAATCGGAACTGCAAATCCTTATCAAATTGGGGATTTCTGCTCTCCTTGGACTAATTATCGGCCTAGAGCGAGAAATGAAACGAAAACCCGTTGGATTAAAAACAAGCCTGGTCATTTCAATCGTCAGCTGTTTATTAACGATCGTTTCCATGGAATCCGCTTATAAATTCCCGGGTAGCGACGACGTTAATATCACAATGGATCCCTTGCGTCTTGCGGCCCAGATCGTTTCCGGCGTCGGTTTTATAGGTGCTGGCGTCATTCTCCGGCGTGACAACAACAGCATATCCGGTTTAACGACAGCCGCCATCATCTGGGGAGCGGCGGGAATCGGGATTGCCGTTGGAGCTGGTTTTTTTCTCGAGGCCATAGCCGGCGTCATCTTATTGATCATTAGTGTGGAATTGGTGCCCGCAATCGTCACCTGGCTCGGACCGATGAAGTTACGGCAAAAAGAAATCTTCCTGCAGCTGGTCGTACAAAATAAAGATGACATTGCAATCGTACTGAAAAAAATCAAAGAAGAAAAAATATTCATCAAAAATCTCAGAATCAAAGATGTGGCAAATGACAACCACCTTTTGACCCTTAAAGTTCTGGTCGATCACAAAGTCAGAACATCGGAAGTGTATTACACCGTCTCCAATCTTAAGGAAATTGCACGGGTGGAAATCGAAAATGTATAATAAAAGGGCCGTTTGACTGCACTCAAACGGTTCACTAGATAAAAGGGTTGGGAATTAAACATTCCGAACCCCTTTTGAAATTCTCCTTAACTTTCCTCCATACCTATACGAGTCCACTCTGTTAAACCATTTTTGACCCCTTGGCAAGTCCATTTAGGCATCAATTAACGGCTAAGTCTTGCCTGCATAAACCAATCGAAACTTCCACAATCATCAGTTTTTATCTCCAGCATCAGAATCTAACACCTATATATGGACATTTACTATCATCCACCTGTCAGTGAGGAAGTCTGGTGTTACGTTACTTCACTGCGGCCTTATTCATCTATGGGGTCCACTCTATACATTTATTATAAATTTGCAAAATGACCAAACCGATATCCTGCTCTATACGTTTATATATAGTGAAAGGAAGAACTCCGGCTTGATTAAAAATTTTAAAGGAAGGTGGTCAGGACAACCAGCATGATAATGACAGGGATATAAAAAATTATCAAGAAAATAATTTCCCGAGGTGAGTGATGTTAAAAAAAATGAAGGTAAAAAGTATATGGATTATACCCTTACTATTTGTGTTTTTCATACCAAATATAATAGGTGCTTCTTCTATTAAAAGTAAAAGCCCAGAGTTGGCGACAGGCTTTGACACCCACATCACCAACAATTCCCTCGCCGTAAGTCCGGATGAACAAATAGCGATTGTCTCGGATAGCCGTGAACAATCCATCCTGGTCTATGATCTTACCAAAGGCAAGTTGCGTAAAAAGATCGACGGCTTCGGTTCACCGAGAAACATCGTGTTTATTGATGGCGGCTCAGAGTTTGTCGTCTCTGACAGTACGCTCGGTACGATTCGTTTTTACAGCTTAAAAAATTTCACCTTGAAAGATGAAGTTGTCGTTGGTCCGGGTGCATTTGGGACTGCTGTCAGCCCGGATGGCAAGACATTGTATGTGAACAATCAAGCACACAATTCAGTCACGGTCGTGGATCTGGAAAAACGAAAACCGATTGACGTCATTACCGGTTTCGCCCAACCAAGGCAGGGCATCAAAGTCTCTTCGGACGGAAAATATATCTTTGTCACGAACTTTCAAGGAGATAAAGTGTCTATCGTTGATGCCACCACCAAAAAAATCATTCGTGAAATAACTGGGTTCTCCAGTATACGCGGAATCTCGATTACCGCTGATGGAAAAACATTATATGCCGCCAACAGCGGACGCAACAGCATTTCCGCAATTGATACGCTAGACGGTAATATAAAGGGTGAAATCAAAGTGGGATGCGAGCCATATGGCGCTGCTCTATCGCCTGATGATAAACTCCTTTTCGCAAGCAACAAAGCTGATCATACGATTGACGTGATAAATGTCGCTGATCACCGCATAGTTAAAACAATCGGGGGGGTTCAAAGAACCAAGGCAAGCAATCGTCTTTAGCCAGGATAGGGATCAGGCTTATGTATTAAACCGTGATCTCTCCATTGCCCGTGTTGATGTTAAAACATACACCATCACGGATATAATTCAGGATGAGTAAAAAAATATAAGCTTAAATACTGGAATCTGATGAAGCACGTGATAAATGAAAAAATAAACCCAGAGATGGATTAACATGAAATCTTTTGCGGCAGGTCTTTTACATCCCAATCGTATAAACAAAAAAGCTGTAGGTTTACGTGATTCATCGCGTCTATAGTCTGATCCGTTTGACTACACTCAAACGGGTTTTTTATCATTTTTGCAAAAATCTCATATTTTATATTGACTTTTCACCAAAATCCGATAAAATAATTATTGTACCTCATTTCGGGGCATTAGCTCAGCTGGGAGAGCGCTACGCTGGCAGCGTAGAGGTCAGCGGTTCGATCCCGCTATGCTCCATTTCCGAAAACCCTTGATATATCAAGGGTTTTTTCTTTTTGTCAATTTGTCCACCACTGCCCCCTAATATTTCTTCAATCACTGCGATAAAATTTTCATGCTTTTTTAAACGTAATGTATGAGCCTTTTCCTCTCTCATGGTCGGAAGAAAATATTTTGCTTATTAACTCGATATAAAGAATAAAAAACCTACCCCCTTTAAGGAAGTAGGCGTAAAAAAACAGCGAAATAACTTATAGATTAACAAACTAACAATCCTTCAGGACAAACTAGATGCGATAAGCTGTCCTAGTCTTCGTATTCCCTCGATCATTTCTTTCTCATTGGCAAAACTGAACGAGAGCCGGAGAAACTCGGCTCCATCGTTTTGATCCAAGAAAAAGTATTTCCCTGGAACATATGAAACACCCTCAGCCAGAGCCTGTGATAATAACTGCGATGTATCCACTCCTGGAATTCTCACCCATACAAAGTAACCGCCATCTGGAACATACCAGGAAACGGATTCTGGAAGGAATTGTTCCATAGAATGGATTAACGCAGTGCATTTAGAACGATACGTATCTTTTAGAAGGTCGAGCCGTTTCTCAAAATCGGTGTTTTCTAAGTATACAGCCATTGAACTTTGAGCAAATGGATGGTCTAAATCTTTTTTAAACCACTCAAAAGCCTTGATGAATTCACTTTCTCCCGCTATCCATCCAATCCTCATTCCTGGCGCAACAACCTTGGATAATGACCCGACTTGGAGGACTCGCCCGCATGTATCAATAGATTTTATCGGGACCGGATTTTTATCGAAGGATAATTCCCCGTATGCATCATCCTCCAGAATGAGGAAATCATACTCGATGGAAAGCTCCAATAAATGCTTCCGGCGCTCAATTGTCATAGTCGTTCCAGTTGGATTTTGAAAAGTTGGGATTGTATATACAAAACGCGGGAGGGTTTGACCTGTGCGTTTCCTTTCATCCAGCATTTCCTTTAATCGGTATGTTTGGAGTCCCTGTTCATCTATAGGTATACTAATAATCCGTTTCGTATAGTTTTGAAAAACCTCCAAAGCCTCCATGTAGGTGGGAGACTCTACCGCTACAACCGCTTTATCATCAAGAAGAACGCGGGCAATAAGATCAATCCCCTGGCAAGCTCCTGATGTAATCAAAAGCTGTTCTTCCAAAACGCAAATTCCACGCTCTTCCAACCTTTTCTGGATTTGCTGCTTTAGTCTTGGAATTCGCGGACTTCCGAGATAATGGAGCGGCAAATCCTGCTCCTCATCAAGAAGTCTGGCTACAGCTACCTTGAGCTCCTCAGCAGGAACGAGAGCAGGATCAGGATAGCCTGAACTCAAGCGAATACAACCATCTGGCAGATCTGGCATCCATGCACCGGGCGGATCATTCTTAAGTGCCGCTTTAATGTTCTCAGAAAAAAAAGATTCAACTTTCACTTCAACCAAACACCTTTCCTTCAACCAAATCTTGATTGATTCTCGCAATCTTTAAAGTTAGCTGCTTATTTTAAGATACAAATCATAACCTACTATTAATTTTAAACGTTCTTCTGATGAGAGACAACAATCCCCCTCTTTATATTTTCCAAATTCCGGAGTCCTTCTTACACGTAAAAAATAAAGAAAGGCAGATCGTCCGCCTTTCTTCACTTTTTATTCAACTCATTCCATTTCTTTACCATACGCTTCGGTGCCGCACGTAAATAGCCTTCTTGAATTAGATAGGTCAATTCATCCCAGTCTTCCCTATCCGGATTTTGAATGGAAACCCAACCGTGACGACCTATATATGGGGTTTTGAAATATTTCTCTTTCTGCAGCAATAATTCTTGAGTTTCTCGATCTGACTTGAACGACAAGCTGAATCCTTCCTCGCTTTCACCAGTAATCACGAAGGATTTTCCATTGATTTTAAAAGTATTGTGACCGAAACCATCAATATGTTCATTAGCTTCCGGCAGTGCAAGACAGATATTGCGTATAATATCAAGCATCGCTTCCGTGTCTCGTGATTCCATGTTTCAATTCACCTATTATCCACTCTATTTTGCATTCACATCGGGTTGATGAATTCCAAAAGTATTGCCTTCGGGATCGATATAGTATCCTTGCCAAGCCATTCCGGGCAGGGCAAATTTGGGCATTGCGAGCTTGCCGCCATTCTCAATGATTTTAGCTTCCGTTAAATCGTAATTTCCCACGCCAATGGTACACGCAAATGCATTTAACGCTTGGTGTGTTTCCGGCGGAGCACTAGGACGCTGCATCAAAGCACCATCGATACCATGTTCATTCTCATTGCCAGTCACTGCTCCAAAGTAAGGCATCCCTGCATAATCACTCCAGTCTTGAAATGACCATCCGAACACCTCTCCATAAAACGTCTTTGCCCGTTCCATGTCATTCACATGAATTTCGAAATGAACTATTCTTCCCATGATTTCCTCCTAAGGTACATATGAATTAGCCATTCACTTACATTATTCAGTCTGTGTTCGCTGTCTATTTAGTATTATAATTTAAATGGAAATAAATTCAAATTAATTGAAACTTCATCATACAACCAACCCGGGAACCGCTTTTCAATTTTGCATCCCAAACATTTGCGAAACTATGTGTATATTTTTGTGAAAGCTGGACGAGACTGCTAGTAAATCATTCTAGGAGGTTATCAAATGTTTAGATTCGGGAAGAGAAAAGCGCGAAGCAAGGTCGGTAAATTAATCGATAAACACGGATATACACAAGAGGAGTTTGTAAGTGCGTCAGGAATTTCACGCAATACGATAAGCAGAGTTTGCAGTGATCCCAAGTATGTGCCGTCAGCCGGGGTTTTAAAGAAAATCATGAAGGCGGTTCGAAGTATAGATGCAGGAGCTAAGGCAGATGACTACTTTAATTTGTAAACAAAAAGGCCCTCGCTTATGGCCGGGCCTAAATGTATTATTCAATTCTTGTTCATACTCTCCTATCCAGGCTCCTAAAATCCAAGCTTTACTTTCAGAAATAACCTTCATTCCAACGGCCTCATCTTTTCAAATTCCAGGTGAAAAAGTTCATATCAGATTCAACGACATCCCCTGAATAAAAATCCCCCACTTCCATTAGGAGCGGGGGATTTTCTTCATTCACGGGTGATATGTATATATTTGGGGCTCTTTGTCCCTTTTAGACAAACCTTGCAGGGGTTTCATTAACAAGGGCCAGTTATCGATTAGGGACAAAAGGTCATGTATTCCGCTTGAGCTATTTTCGACCGACCATTTTCTTTATGAACTGAACCACAGGTGACACGATGGATTCATGTACATTCGTAAGCGCATAACCGATCAGCCCCATAATTACCAGGGCCATTATTAATCCTACTATCAATCCCGATGTTTCTCTAAGTTCTTCAAGTACAGCATCCATTCATTATCCTCCCCGGCTTGCCGATGCACTTATTTTTACGGTTTTTCATCGATTTTACGTATGAAAGCTCCATTTATCGTTTTTTCTTCGAACATTGACCGATTCTGTTAAATAAGGTTCATTATAACGTATTGGATGATTATGGTCGAGCTGCCACTTTTAAACGCATCCATAGAAGTCCTAATCACTAATAAAGGCTTTACTCTAGCGTTTCTCTTTAAGTCAAAAGATAAACCTTCGTTACAACTGCAGAAATGTAAACCTTTTCATTTGTCCAAAACCGACAAACAAATGACAGAATTATTGTTTTTTGAGAACATTGAGAATATTGTCGAAAAACCTTAAGCTTAATTTAAGAAATACATCTTCTTAGGGGGTGCGCTTTATATGGAAGCCATTACAAGGGACTTTTTCTTATTTTTATCTAAGAATAACCTGCTTAATAATATTGCTAAAAAAAGCGGAGGAAATTTTGCTGCTGGAAAGATCATTGGGGGAACCGATTTCCAAAGTTCCATTAAATTCATTAAACAACTTAATAATAGCGGCTTGTCGGTTACAGTCGACCATCTTGGGGAATTCGTTGATTCCAAGGAAGTGACTCTGGAACGGACGGCAGAATGCATCGAAACCATCGAAATGATCAGCAGGGAAAAACTTGATTCACAGGTTTCTCTGAAAATGACTTCTTTGGGTCTTGATATCGATCATAAACTAGTGATTGAGAATATGACGAAAATTCTTGATACAGCCGAAAAACATAAAGTCATGGTCACGATCGATATGGAAGATGAAGTTCGCTGTCAGGCAACAATCGATATCTTTAGACAGTTCAAAGAAAAATACAACTGCATAAGTACTGTTCTACAAGCATATTTATTCCGCACAGAGAAAGATCTGGAGGACCTTGGCCAATATAAGCCATTCCTGCGTCTTGTAAAGGGTGCCTATAAGGAATCTCCAGAGGTGGCTTTTCCCGAAAAGGATGATGTAGACGAAAACTATAAAAAGTTGATTAAGCAAAGTCTTCTTAACGGAAATTATACGGCCATTGCCTCACATGATGACAAAATCATCGAATATACAAAAGAGCTAGCCAAGAAATATGACATCCCAAATACACAATTCGAATTCCAAATGCTTTATGGCATGAGGAACAAGACTCAATACGAATTGGTCAAGCAAGGTTACAAAATGCGCGTCTATGTACCATACGGTCTGGATTGGTATGGATACTTCATGAGAAGGCTTGCAGAAAGGCCATCCAATATTGCCTTTGCCTTCAAAGGGATGGTCAGAAGCTAAATATACTTTCAACATTATTAATTGTTACAAAAAATCTATTAAAAGGTGTGATTATCAATGATTTCATATAAACACGAACCATTTGTTGATTTTAAAAACGAGGAAAACAAAAAAGCATATCAGGAAGCACTTCAAACTGTTGAGGGCTACTTAGGCCAAGACTACCCTCTTTATATCGGGGCAGAGCAAGTGACGACTGATGAGAAAATCGTTTCATATAACCCTGCAGATAAGCAAGAAATCATCGGCCGCGTATCGAAAGCTAATAGGGATCTTGCTGAAAAAGCCATGCAGGAAGCTGTTACCGCTTTTGAAAGCTGGAAAAAAGTGAAGCCGGAAATCCGCGCTGACGTTTTATTCAAAGCGGCAGCCATCATTCGCAGACGCAAGCATGAATTCTCTGCGTTATTGACGAAAGAAGCGGGAAAACCTTGGAATGAGGCTGATGCTGATACAGCGGAAGCGATCGATTTCCTTGAATTCTACGCCCGTCAAATGCTGACGCTTAAAGATGGTGTGCCTGTTCAAAGCCGTCCGGGAGAATTTAACCGCTATGATTACATTCCATTAGGGGTAGGCATCATCATTTCTCCTTGGAACTTCCCATTTGCCATCATGGCAGGTACAGCTGTTGCCGCTATCGTTACTGGTAACACAATCCTATTGAAACCAGCTTCGACTACTCCTATTGTTGCTGCGAAATTCGTTGAAGTGATGCTTGAAGCCGGCCTTCCAGCAGGTGTGTTGAATTTCGTTCCAGGAAGCGGAGCCGAAGTGGGCGACTACCTGGTCGATCATCCAAAAACACGTTTCATTTCCTTCACAGGTTCACGTGATGTAGGTCTGCGCATTTACAAACGTGCTTCTGAAGTGAACGAAGGCCAAATTTGGCTGAAGCGTGTCATTGCTGAAATGGGCGGAAAAGATACGATGGTCGTCGACAAAGAGGCAGATCTTGAATTGGCCGCTCAATCGATCGTGAAATCTGCATTTGGATTCTCGGGACAAAAATGTTCTGCTTGCTCCCGTGCTGTCATCGTAGAAGATGTATACGATCAAGTTTTAGATCGCGCTGTAGAGTTAACAAAACAACTTACAGTTGGTAATCCTGTAGAAAATCATTTCATGGGACCGGTTATCGATCAAGCAGCTTTTGACAAAATCATGAGCTATATTGAAATCGGGAACCAAGAAGGACGCATTATGACTGGAGGAGAAGGAGATAGCTCTAAAGGCTACTTCGTTCAACCGACAATCGTTGCTGATGTAGATCCGCAAGCCCGCTTGATGCAAGAAGAAATCTTCGGACCAGTCGTTGCCTTCACTAAAGCGAAGGACTTTAACGAAGCTCTTGAGATTGCCAATAACACTGAATATGGTTTGACTGGGGCTGTCATTACGACAAATCGCCTTAACATGGAAAAAGCACGCGAAGAATTCCATGTAGGGAACTTGTATTTCAACCGCGGCTGTACTGGTGCAATCGTAGGCTATCAGCCATTCGGCGGGTTCAACATGTCAGGAACCGATTCCAAGGCAGGCGGACCGGACTACTTGCAGCTTCATATGCAAGCCAAAACAACATCAGAAACGTACTGATAATGTTATTCGATCAAGCAATTTGAAGATGATTTGAAACCCCTATGGTTTTCGTATCTTCCATACTGGATACGAAAACCAAAATGAGGTTAAATGGAGGAAGTGACAAATAGGTTGCTTCCTCTTTTAAAACAAAAAATTATAAATTTCAACCTGAAGGGAGTCTTTTATGGATTACGCATTAATAATTTCAATCAGCATTTACATGGCTGGCATGTTGCTAATCGGATATTTCGCCTACAAAAGGACCTCTAATCTAAATGACTACATGCTTGGCGACCGGGGTCTTGGTGCAGCAGTCACTGCATTAAGTGCCGGGGCTGCGGATATGAGCGGTTGGCTTTTAATGGGGCTGCCTGGTGCCATGTTTGCAACAGGATTAAGTTCAATGTGGATCGTATTTGGCCTGACACTGGGTGCCTATGCGAACTGGCTTTATGTTGCACCAAGATTGAGAACCTATACGGAAGTCGCCAGTAACTCCATCACGATCCCCGCTTTCCTGGAAAATCGTTTTGGTGAGGGTTCAAGAATCCTAAGGTTCATTTCGGCTTTGGTTATCCTGGTATTCTTCACCTTTTACGTTTCATCAGGAATGGTATCCGGCGGGGTCCTATTCCGGAGTACATTCGGCCTGGAATACCATACAGGCTTATGGATCTTAACAGGAGTTGTTGTGGCATATACCTTGTTCGGCGGATTCCTGGCAGTTAGCTGGACGGACTTCGTTCAAGGAATCATCATGTTCGTCGCCTTGATCCTTGTACCAATTGTCACCCTATTCCACGTGGGAGGTTTCGGTCCTTCCATCGACACGGCACGCTCCATTGATCCAGCTCTATTGAATATTTTCACTGGAACGAGCTTTTTAGGAATCATCTCATTGTTTGCATGGGGACTGGGATACTTCGGACAGCCTCATATCATTGTCCGCTTTATGGCAATCAGTTCTATTAAGGAAATTAAGAAGGCTCGAAATATCGGGATGGGCTGGATGATTTTCGCCAGTATCGGTGCCATGCTGACAGGGTTCATCGGAATCACTTATTTTTCTCAAAACGACCTGAAATTAGATGATCCTGAAACCGTCTTCATGGTTTTAGGAGAAATATTATTTCACCCATTCATTACCGGCTTCTTGATTTCTGCAATACTTGCAGCCGTTATGAGTACGATAGCTTCACAGCTTTTAGTAACAGCCAGTTCTTTAACGGAGGATATTTACAAAACCTTCTTCCGGCGTTCAGCTTCTGATAAAGAGCTTGTCTTTCTCGGCAGATTATCCGTGCTGATCATATCCATTATCGCGCTCATCCTATCTTGGGAGCAGAATGACACGATTCTTGGACTTGTCGGATATGCATGGGCAGGATTCGGTTCTGCATTCGGTCCATTGATTCTGCTTAGTCTGTGCTGGAAACGCATGACAAAGTGGGGTGCTTTAGCAGGGATGATAGTCGGTGCCGGTACTGTAATTTTCTGGTCCATGGCAGGATTATCAGATACGCTTTATGAAATGATTCCTGGTTTTGGCGGAAGCTTGATCGCCATCATCGTGGTCAGTCTTCTTACAGCGAAACCATCAAAAGAAGTAGAAGATCAATTTGAAGAATTCGAAAGAATATTAAAACAATAATAAATCCCCTAAAAGGAACGGTATTTTTTCATATACCGTTCCTTCTTTGTGCTTGCCCCTATACACGCCATCCGTTTAAAAGTATTATTAAACTAAGTTGTCATACACTTCAAAAAATAACAGGGGGCCATATATGTCATTAGAAAAAATCCTGACTCTTACAAACATCAACGATATAACGGATATGGTCAGCACTTATTTAAAAAAACCAGTCGTCATCGAAAATGACCAATTTTTATTGCTGGCATATAGTTCATATTATATCGAACACTTCGACCAAGCCAATCGGCAAACCATCTTCACAAAGCATTGGCCGATTCCAATTTTGGAGAAATTCATGGATGAGGGCATTGTCGAACAGCTTAAAACGGTGGATCATCCATTTAGGGTGAAACAAATTGAGGAAATCGGATTAAATCAAAGAGTCGTTGTGAGCGCCGTTCACAAAGGACAGGTCTTCGGATTCATTTGGGTCCAAGAAACGGAAATGATGACTGATTCCGATTTGGAATTTTTACATGAAGTTTCCCATCATATCGGCAAGCTCCTTTATCAGAAAAAACAGATAAACATAAAAAAAGATGAAGAAAAAAATGAGTTTTATCAAAAGGTCATAGATGAAGTCTATCAAACGGAAAACCAAATAAAATGGGAAGCTGCCAATATGAATCTCCTCATTCCGGAAACTTTCCTTGTAAATGTCTTTACAATCGCTCAATCCGATGCGGAACATTTCGATGAATTAACGGATACAGTCAGTCTATTCGCCAATGCATTGAATCATTTTTCCCATGTATTCACTAACCAATTGAAGATCATCGTCTTGATTGGCAGCAACGGAAAAGGGAAAGAACTCCTTTCTGAAAGCGCCAATGATTTAACGAATACGGTTCTATCCCAATTCAATGACAAAAAGGTATTCCCTGGAATCGGAAATGAATATTCTTCGATTCTTCAATTAAGAAAATCCTACCTCGAAGCCCTGGAAGTAATCAATGCAGCGAAGTTCATCGGTAAACCTGAACAGCTTCCTTTCCAATATAGCAAGCTCGGGATTTTCCGTTACCTCGATATGATCTCCAATCATCATATTAAAACGAATTATATCAATATGGATTTAGCGATTCTTCAAAAGAAGGACCAGGAAAGCCAAACCAAACTCCTTCAAACACTGGAAATATATCTGTTTAACAATTGCCGGATCAAACCGACAGCTGAACAGCTATACATTCATACCAACACATTGAAATATAGATTGAATCAAATAACCGATCTCACCTCAATCGATTTTGATGACTTTCATTCGAGAATGCAACTATACATCGATTTACAGCTTATAAAACAGAGATCTTAAAGAGCGTCCGGTTTTTGAGTTCGGGAGATTCAATAAGCTAAGGAGAGAAGAAAACGCGGCTAGGTCTGCCGTATTCCTCTCTCCTTATACATGTTTCACCTATTTTCAAAAGGTTTAGAGTTTCGTTTTGTTACGATTTTACTGTACTCACCTTATACGGAACTTTATGCGTCCCAGTACGAATGAACTCCATGATTTCCTCTTTCGATAGTTTGCTGAGACCTAACGTTTCAATGGTTCTTCCACTTTGCCGATTCTCGATTTATCGCTTGAACCAAGCACCATTCCGTCTTTATCCGTAGTAAGCACATCATGGCCGATTACTTCACTGGTTATGTTCGCAATTTCTTGGGCTAGTTTCGCTAACATATCATCCCCCCTGGTTATCAACACCATGAAAAACCAGCTCGTAAATAACTTGAGCTGGTTTTTCATGTATCTTCTTCTATTAAAAGAATTCAAGGGCATTTTCCCTCAAGAAACGTTTTCCTTGTCGCCGGTGTATTCACGCTCCCAAAAATCGGCGTTTTTTATGCCTAAAGCTTTTGGATTGAAAACCGGATCGATTCCTGCTTTCTTTTGCTTTTCGTAATCCTTTAACGTAATGAGCGCCGGTTTAGCCAGAATTAAAATGGCAATGACATTGAGCCATACCATAATTCCTAATCCAGCATCACCTAATGCCCAAGCCATCTCTGCAGTACGAATGGTTCCATAGAAACTTGCCGCAAGTATGATAAGTTTCAATGCCAGCATGGCCCACTTACTGTTCCGCTTACGCATTAAATAGGCAATATTGGTTTCTGCAATATAATAGTAGGCCATGATCGTCGTAAAGGCGAAGAAGAAAAGGGCTATTGCAATAAAGCCAGCACCAAAACCTGGGATTACACTATCGATTGCCGCTTGTGTATACCCTGGACCAGGTGTTACTTCTCCCAAATTATTGACGATATATGAACCATTTTCCGCTTGTGTATTATACATGCCTGTAAATAAAATCATGAAGGCCGTAGCGGAGCAAACGAACAATGTGTCGATATAAACCGAGAATGCTTGGACAAGGCCCTGTTTTGCCGGGTGCGATACTTCTGCGGCGGCAGCCGGGTGAGGACCTGTGCCTTGTCCCGCCTCATTCGAATAAACGCCGCGTTTCACTCCCCAAGCTATCGCCATCCCGATTAGCCCGCCAAATGCAGAATCCATCCCGAAGGCACTTCTGAATATTAATGAAATGACACCTGGTAATTCTGTAATGTTCATTAGGACGATGACAACGGATAGCAATATATAGCCCAGGGCCATGAATGGAACGATTATTTGTGCAGCATTAGCTATCCTTTTTACACCGCCGAATATAATGAAACCAAGTAATAGAATGACAGCTATACCCGTGATTGCAGGTTGAATTCCAAATGCATTCTCCATACCGGCAGCGATTGAATTGGCCTGAACACCAGGCATCAGTACAGCCATGGCTATAAGGGCAGCGAACGCAAAAAGGACAGCAAACCACTTCACGCCCATTCCTTTTTCAATATAATAGGCAGGGCCCCCTCGATATTGACCGTCTTGTTTGACTTTA
This sequence comes from Bacillus sp. 220_BSPC, assembly GCF_001054655.1. Lineage (NCBI taxonomy): Bacteria > Bacillati > Bacillota > Bacilli > Caryophanales > Bacillaceae > Bacillus > Bacillus sp. 220_BSPC. The sequence continues at coordinate 29,223 of NZ_JVPL01000160.1, read as the reverse complement.
TATATTTGAGCTAAAGTGGATTCCACAAATGCACTTGATGCTCCAATGAAGGCAATTGCCCACATCCAAAAAACAGCACCAGGACCGCCAAAAGCGATGGCCGTCGCCACTCCTGCAATGTTACCTGTACCGACCCGACCCGAAAGGGCTATGGATAAAGCCTGGAATGAGGAAACGCCCGCTTCCGAACTTTTGCCTTGGAACATCAAAACGACCATTTCCTTAATATGCCTCACTTGCAGAAACCGGGTTAAAATAGAGAATAATAAACCTACTCCCAATAAAATATAAATGACTGGCGTACTCCATAAAACCCCATTTAAAGCCGTAATAAAATCAGACAATCAAGCTCCCCCTTTAATCGAATTTAGAAAATTCAAACTTATCTTTTATTGATTATATTTCATCTTAATGGATTAAACAATAGTTTTTGCGTCAGGAAACCTAACATGGACATTTTTATTTTTCCACTTGCAAATGTCCCAATAATCACATTCCGAATTCAAAAAAAACGCCAGCGATTCCGCCGGCGTCATGTTTTTGCATATAGGTCAAGATACGCTGATTGCACCTAGTATTTCCTGTTCCAATTGATTGGTTCTCTCCATTTTTGTTGATTCCATCCATCCGAAATACACAGCCATATAATCGATCACTGCACGTTTATGCGCTTGGACTAAATCGATATCGAATAACAGGGTCCCGGTCCTGCGGAAGAAGAAGTCCACTGGAGTTGCGGCCATTTCATGATCTAGTGCGTATTTCAGCTGTACGAACAATTTCTTTGGAAGGTCACTGCTTGCTCCTCCGTCTCCTTCGCGTTTTGCGAAATCGAATAACACAGGTGCGTTGGACCCGTACATGGCCAATATCTCTTCGGAGTCCTTAACAGTGAGTCCTGAGTCAACTCCCCTTTGAATATGTTGCTTGATATAATCGGAGAAGTTGCTTGATCCCCCGACATCCCCTCCGGAAATCGGCATTCTTTTAGTGGTGCTGGCTGGGTAAGTTTTATTGGATTGCTGGGCAAGCTTCCCTGCCAAAAGGTCGACCGTCGTTTTTGCCATTTTGCGATAACCGGTCAATTTCCCACCCGCAATCGTGATAAGGCCAGAATCGGACTCCCAGATTTCATCTTTCCTTGATATCTCAGAAGGATCTTTCCCTTCTTCAAGAATCAACGGCCTTACCCCAGCCCAGCTGGATTCGATATCATCATCCGTAATGTTCACTTCTGGAAACATATAATGTATGGACTTTAATAGATAGGCACGGTCTTCGGAAGTAACGGTCGGCACTGCAGGATCACCATCATAAAAAGTATCCGTAGTCCCTACATAAGCTTTACCGGCTCTCGGGATGGCAAAAATCATCCGGCCATCAGGCGTATCAAAATAAAGCGCCTGCTTCAACGGGAATTTCGATTGGTCGATGACCACGTGAACACCCTTGGATAACTTCAGCGTCTTCCCTTTTTTCGATTGGTCCTTCTCACGAATGGAATCCACCCACGGACCTGCTGCATTAATAACTTTGTCTGCGTATATTTCAAAAGAATCACCTGAAAGTAAATCGGCAACTTGGACGCCGTTCACCTTTCCATTTTCATATAACAATTTATCTACTTTTGTATAATTTATCGGTGTTGCACCTTTATCGACAGCCGCCTTCATGACTTCAATAGTAAGACGTGCATCATCTGTCCGGTATTCAACATAGTAGCCTCCGCCCTTCAGTCCCTCTTTCTTAACGAGAGGCTCCCGCTTTAGTGTTTCATCTGCCGAAAGCATTTTCCTGCGTTCGGCTTTTTTAACACCCGCAAGGAAATCATATACCCGAAGTCCAATGGAGGTACTGAATTTCCCGAAGGTTCCTCCTTTGTGCATCGGTAACAGCATCCATTCCGGCGTGGTCACATGCGGCCCATTTTCATAAACGATTTCTCGCTCTTTACCAACCTCGGCAACCATTTTTATTTCAAATTGCTTCAAATACCGCAACCCGCCATGAACAAGTTTTGTCGAGCGGCTTGAAGTACCTGCTGCAAAGTCCTGCATTTCAACCAAAGCCACTTTCATTCCACGGGTCGTTGCATCCAGGGCGATCCCTGCACCGGTAATTCCCCCACCAATGACAACCACATCATATTTCTCTTTTTTCAGAGTTTCGACCGTTTCTTCCCGATATATATTTGAAAACCTCATGCCTGACTCCTCCTTTAAGTATTGCATTCTATTGTTTTTTGTATGAATTGGCGCTGTTCACTCGTGAATTCTGCACTTTTACTCGTGAATTCGTATGATTTACTCGTGAATTCTGCACTTTTACTCGTGAATTCGCACGGTTTACTCGTGAATTCACACGATTTACTCGTGAATTCGGTCATTATATTCAATTGGTTCATTTGTTCGCATAAGTTATATAGATATTAATATCCCTAATCTGCCGTTAAAAACAAAAAAAGAGACCATAAATGCACATTATCGAATTAACGATAACGCATTCATGGTCTCTCCTGTTCTCCGGCCGAGTTATTAACTTGATTTCATTATAGCATACTCCAGCTCATTTGAGAAAGGATACATGTTGTTTTTTATTTAAACGCCATAGCGGCATGTACGGCTTTCTTCCAGCCTTCATATAATTTTTCACTTTCTTGCTCTTCCATGGATGGTTCAAAGGTTTTATCCACCGCCCATTGCCGGGAGATTTCTTCTTGATCCTTCCAATACCCGACAGCAAGGCCTGCTAAGTATGCAGCACCTAATGCAGTGGTTTCGTTTATGGTCGGCCTCTCGACGGGCACACGTAATAAGTCGCCCTGGAATTGCATCAAGAAGTCATTCTTGACTGCCCCGCCATCCACTCTTAATGTTTGCAGCTCGATTCCTGAATCTGCCTCCATTGCATCAAGGACATCCTTCGTTTGATACGCAAGTGATTCAAGTGTGGCACGAATGAAATGTTCTTTTGATGTGCCGCGCGTCAAACCAAAAACGGCTCCCCGCACTTCGCTGTCCCAATATGGAGTTCCAAGTCCTACGAAAGCTGGTACCACATATACTCCATCCGTACTTTCCACCCGTTTTGCATAGGCCTCGCTGTCCTTGGCATCATGCAGCATCCGCAGGCCATCGCGGAGCCATTGGATGGCGGAGCCAGCTACGAATATACTGCCTTCAAGTGCATATTCGACCTTCCCATTCAAGCCCCAAGCAAGGGTCGTCAATAGTCCGTGTTCGGAGCTGACAGCCTTGGTTCCTGTATTCATGAGCATGAAACAGCCTGTTCCATACGTATTTTTAGCCATTCCTTCATTAAAGCAGGCTTGGCCGAATAATGCTGCCTGCTGATCACCGGCTGCCCCGGCGATCGGAATCGATTGGCCGAAGAAATGATAGTCGATCGTACGTGCATATTCCTCTGAGGAAGGCCTCACTTCCGGCAGCATCGACTTTGGTACAGTCAATATCTCAAGCAGTTCTTCATCCCATTTCAGTTCATGGATATTGTACATCAATGTCCGGGATGCATTGGAATAGTCCGTTACATGAGCCTTGCCTCCTGATAGCTTCCAGATCAGCCAAGTATCGATGGTACCGAATAACAGCTTGCCTTCATCTGCCTTTTGCCTTGCCCCTTCCACATTATCGAGGATCCATTTCACTTTCGTTCCGGAAAAATAGGCATCTATCAACAATCCCGTTTTATCCCGGAATAAATCATTAAGTCCCTTTTCCTTCAACTCATCACAGATTCCACTTGTTTGCCTGGACTGCCATACAATCGCATTATAGACAGGTGTACCTGTTTCCTTATCCCAAACGACTGCCGTTTCACGCTGATTGGTGATCCCGATACCGGCAATTTGCTCTGGTTTTACACCGGATTCAGATAGTACACCGGCAATCACCGCCAGGATCGATCCCCAAATCTCATTGGCGTTATGCTCGACCCAGCCTGGTTTAGGGAAATGCTGTGTGAATTCCTTTTGGGAGGAATGGACGATTTCCCCCTTTTCATTAAATAAAATCGCCCTAGAACTTGTTGTTCCTTGATCTAATGATAAAATGTATTTTTCCATTGTGTATGCCCCCTTTTAATTAACTAGCGATATTTCTGCTATCCATTTCATTTGACTGTTTTTTACCAAAAGCATAGGCTACTATCAATAGTACCAGGCTTGCACCCATAACAGACCAAAATCCTGCCGTTATTTCCCCCATAAAAAATGCTTTATAACAAACGGCACCAAGTGAACCCCCTACAATCGGTCCAACGACCGGAATCCATGAATAGCCCCAGTTGGAATTGCCTTTACCAGGTATCGGCAGCAAAAAGTGAGCGATGCGCGGCCCCAGGTCGCGGGCCGGGTTAATGGCGTATCCTGTCGTTCCCCCAAGTGACATCCCGATCACGACAATCAATAACCCTACTGCGAATGGGTTTAGACCCTCTGTAAAATCATTGGCCCCTATAAATAATAGACCAAGAATAAGGATGAAAGTTCCAATCATCTCACTTAGTAGATTTGAAAATGTGTGCGGGATTGCAGGTGAAGTCGCGAACACACCAAGCTTCGCCCCTGGATCATCCGTAGCTTTCCAGTGTGGCAAATAGTGCAGGAATACTAGAGTTGCGCCGAGTATCGCGCCAATCATCTGGGCAACGATGTAACCGGGCACATCACTCCATGGAAATTCTCCAATAATGGCAAACCCAACTGTGACCGCCGGGTTTAAATGCGCCCCGCTTATGGACCCCACTGCAAAAACACCCATGGTAACAGCCAATCCCCATGCAATCGTGATAACGATCCAGCCGGCATCTTTTGCATAGGAACCCTTTAAGGATGAACCTGCCCCAATACCTGCTCCGAATAAAACTAAAATCATCGTGCCTAACACTTCTCCCCAAAATGGAGTCATGATAAAACCCTCCCCTGATAATTTTTTAAACCTTGCCAACAAATAAAAGGAGATCCACAGCAGAACTATCTTCATAAAAAAATTATGAATAGATCTGTTGTGAATCTCCTAGTCTCCGTCACATATATTAACTTGTACTGTAAAATATACTAGGTTATGAAAACGCTGTCAATAATTTGTGAGAAATTAATCTATTTTTCTGTAATTTTTTTCAATTTTTCCCTATTAGACGATATCCCATAATTCCGTTTTTGAAGTGGTGATTGACGATGCCCCTGCATCAAGGGCATTCAGGACTTCATCCGAAGTACGTATGAGGCCGCCTGCAAAAATCGGTGTCTGCAATCGTTCCTTCACTTCTTTTATCATCCATGGCATGGCGCCCGGCAATACTTCGATATAATCCGGCTTTGTTTTCTGCACCAGCTTATAACTTTTCTCAAGCGCATGTGAGTCTATTAAAAAGATTCGCTGGATGGCAATGACCCCCTTTTGCTTCGCCTTCAATATAACGCTTGATTTAGTCGAAATCAGCCCATAGGGGTTATATTCCTGACAAATGAATTCCGTCGCGTACTCATCACTTCTTATGCCATGGATCAAATCGACATGATAAATCATTTTCTTATTATGCTGCTTTGCCATCATACTTACATTTTTCAATTGTGAGATATGCAAATCAAGAAACACACCTATTTCATAGGAACTTTCTAGAAATCTTTCGAAATCCTTCATGCTTGCTGAAGCAGGCAAAATCTTCTGATCCATCATTATCCTCCTCATTCCCAGAAAAACTCAAAACTTCAAGTCATTTAGTATATTTTAAAGAGCTTGATTTATCAAACACATTTTTTCATGAACCATGTCATCTTAACACTATCATACCTGGCAAACCCTTTATAGGTTACGGCTAAGGATATATGTAAAATATCCCCTTAAATCATATAGAAAGTTTCATTTTCAATGCACCTTCGGCGAGTTCATACGATTTAATTGTGCCAATCGGAATTTTCCTCACGATGCTCCAAGCATTAACATTCATTTTGATTGCTCTTTTTTCATATTCAAAAAATGGCGGTCTGTTAAATATCCTTTGGTTGATGAAATTCCTGTCAATGGGTTCCATTTCCACTAATTCGAATGAAATCGTTCTTTTTTCCACATGAACCGGTTTTAATGTAATCCGGAAAGCCACGTTTTTCTTAAACATCATTTTTTTCACTTCCATCGTACCGGAAAGCACAATATGCCTTGGCGTAATCTCGACTTTAATATCCTGACCAGATGATTTCATTTTTATGATTCTCTCTATCATGGCTTCAGTTACCGTAAACGGTATGCCATTTTTGAATGGACTCATCCTTGCATCCCCTCCACACTCAAAGCATATGCCGGATTCCCTGATGCCGTTAACATTTCAGCCCGGGTTAATAAACGGTATATTCGAAATATTCCACCTCCACCCCTTGACCTTCATAAAAACTACCTGTATAGTCATAGTTAATTTAATAGACAACTCTTATCCAGAGAGGTGGAGGGACTGGCCCTTTGATGCCTCAGCAACAGACTGATCTTGTACTGTGCTAATTCCAGGAGTGTAAAAACTTGAAGATAAGAAGAGTATATAGCTTTATTGCCAACACCTCTTCTTATTTTTAAGAAGAGGTTTTTTATTTTTAAAAGGAAAGAAGGAATCAACATGTCAATCACATTAACGAAAGCACCATTCAGGGCGGACCACGTCGGAAGTTTATTAAGACCGGAACGTTTACATATTGCCAGAAAGGACTTTAAGGAAGGTACCATTTCAGCTGAGCGGCTTCGTGAAATTGAAACCGAAGAAATCAAACGGATCGTCGATAAACAAATTGAAGTTGGTTTAGAGTCCGTTACGGACGGTGAGTTCAGACGAACATGGTGGCACTTTGACTTCCTCGAACATTTAAATGGCATCGAGGGATATGTAACTGAAAAAGGCCTCACATTCGATGGTGCCGAAACAGAGAGATATAATGTTCGCAATACCGGGAAGGTTTCATTCAACCCTGAACATCCCTTCATTCGTGATTTCATTGAATTGAATAAAATCGTGAACGGACGTGCCGTTGCCAAGCAAACCATTCCCAGTCCGAATCAATTATTTGCTGCAGGCATTCATAATGAAGACGTCTACCCTGATATCGAAGACTATGCAAATGATATCATCAAAGCCTATCAGCATGCTTTGAAAGCCTTTTATGAAGCAGGTGTGCGTTATCTTCAATTGGATGATGTATATATTGCCAGACTTTCAGCTCCGGATTTCCAGTTCAAGGATGGAAAATATACGAGGGAACAATTAATTGATCTTGCACTTCGGGTCATTAATGGCGCATTGGAAGGCAAACCAGAAGACCTTATCGTCACTACCCACCTATGTCGCGGAAACTACCAGTCGACATGGGCGTTTGAAGGAAGCTATGCCCGTATCGCCCCAACTTTATTGGCAAAAGAAAAAGTGGATGGATTCTTCTTGGAATATGATGATCAACGCTCAGGGGATTTCAAACCCTTGAAATACATTCCAAATGGCGGTGCACGGGTCGTACTGGGTGTCGTCACTTCAAAAAATGGGGAAATCGAGGACAAGGAAGCTGTTAAGGCACGCATTAAAGAAGCCTCACACTTCGTTCCGCTCGAACAATTATGCTTAAGCCCCCAATGCGGCTTCGCCTCCACACATCACGGCAACAAGCTAACCGAAGCACAGCAATGGGAAAAACTGAAATTCGTCGTTGATTTAGCAAAAGAAGTATGGGAATGATTCATCCTTAAATGTAAAGTAAAAGCTAGGCATTAGGAAGGCCTAGCTTTTCTTCAAAACAACTCAATAAAATGTTTTGCCGTTTTGGAAAGATAACGATCTTGTCTAAAAACCAAGGCTATATTCGATTGAATTGAAGAATCGATAATATCCAGCACTTTCACTCCTTTTAAAATATGGGGTGAAACAGCTGATTTCGGAACAATACTCGCCCCAACTCCAGCTGCAACCAGAGAAAGCAGAACATTTACATCATGGCATTCGCATAAAATATTTAGCTGTATTTCCCGCTTTTTAAATTCCTCGATAATTTCCTCGTAAATCCCTGGTCCTTTTTCCCTATGCACTAAAAGCAATGGGATGTTTTCAATATCCTTTAAATGAACCCTATCCTTCGAAGTGAAGCTGTCCCAATCCTCAGGTACAACAAAAACATTCGGCACTTGTCCTAAGTTCAAACTGGAAAGACCCTTCATCTCGACAGGTAAATGAACAATGGCAAGTTCGATATCCTGATTCTCCAAATAATTACTTATTTCATATGGATCTCCTGCGAATATTTTAAAGGAAACGGAAGGATATTTTTTCTTGAAACTATTAATTTTATCAGGTAAATAAGACATATACGCAAGTACGGAACCTACTGAAAGTGTACCTTTAATTCCCTCACCCGTTTCCTTCACTTCGAGCAAGGAGTCCTCGAAATATTGCAGCATATCCTTAGCCTTCTCGTAAAGTACCCTCCCAGCTTCGGTCAACTCCATACTTTTACCGTTCCTTTTTCGCTCAAGTAAAGTAGTCCCTAATTCTTCTTCCATAAGGCGGAGCTGCTGGCTTAATGGCGGCTGTGACATATTCAACTTTTTGGCTGCACGGGAAACCTGGCCTTCTTCTGCAAGAATGAGAAAATATCGTAATTGTCTAATATCCATATTGGCACCTCTGATATATATGTATATCGTATATAAACTTAATTATATAGATATTTTAAATATGATACAAACAGCAGTAAAATATATTTGTTTACAACATAAAGGGGTGTTCAAAATGGAGAAATTCAAGGATTTAAACAAAAGCTTCATCAATGGGGAATGGATGGAAGGCTTAAGTCAACGCAGATATAATATTTTAAACCCATACAATAATGCCGTGATTTCAAATGTGAGCTTGGCTACATCAAAACAGCTCGAAGAATCATTTGAAATAGCAAAGAATGCTCAAAAAGGTTGGGCAAAAACATCAGCCGAAAAACGTCGTCAGGTCCTGCTTAAAGTTGGTGAATTCCTGCAGGAAAACCGGAATGAAATCGTTGAAATGATTTCCCGTGAAACAGGTGGATCGCTTATTAAAGCAAACGTTGAATTTCAGCTTACTATGGAAATAGTCGGAGAATCTACTAACATGGTGGATGAAATATATCAAATGCATGAAGTTCCGTCAGCTATAGAGCATAAAGTCAATCATATACATCGTCTGCCACTAGGAGTTATCTCTTCAATATCTCCGTTTAACTTTCCGATGAACTTGTCAATGAGAACCATCGCACCAGCCATTGCATTAGGAAATGCAGTCGTTCATAAACCGGACGTTCAAGTTGGATTTACTGGAGGAATCATCATCGCTGCAGCATTTGAATATGCCGGTCTTCCAAAAGGGGTCTTTAATATGATCCTTACTGACCTGGAAGAAATCGGTGATGGCATGCTGACAAACCCGATTCCTAAATTAATCAGCTTCACAGGCTCTACTCCTGTAGGACAGCACATCGGGGCCATTGCAGGGAAAAACCTAAAACGAGTTGCGCTGGAGCTCGGCGGTAATAATCCTTTCATTGTATTATCTGATGCAGATGTGGACCGTGCCGTTGATGCTGCAATCTTCGGGAAGTACATTCACCAAGGACAGATTTGCATGTGCATTAACCGCATAATCGTGCATAAAGACCTTTACGAAGACTTTACTGCAAAATTCGTTGAACGTGCAAAAGCTCTTCCATTTGGTGACCAATTAGATCCTAAAACAATCATTGGACCACTTGTCAACGAGCGTCAATTAGAAAAAGTACAACAAATCATCGAGGAAACTAAAGCTGCCGGGGTCAATGTTGCACTTGAGGGAAAACGCATTAGCAATGTGCTGACACCAACTATTTTCCGGGATGTACAGAACTCGGATAAAATCGCACAAACAGAAATGTTTTCTCCTGTCGTGTCCATCATTCGAACAGAAACGGATGAAGAAGCCATTGATATCGCCAATGACACCATTTATGGTTTAAGTTCGGCTATCTTCACTTCTGATCTGGAAAAGGGCGAACGCTTAGGGTTACAAATCGACAGCGGAATGACACACATCAATGATCAAACCGTTAATGATGGAACGAACATACCATTCGGCGGGAACAAAATGAGTGGTTTAGGCAGATTCGGAAGCCCATGGATTGTCGAAGAATTCACTGTTACGAAATGGATTTCCCTTCAAACTCACTATCGCGAATATCCATTTTAACCATTAATTCATCGGGCATCTGATACAACCTTTTAGGATGTATACAGATGCCTTTTTTCAGTAATTGCGTACTAAGGAAAGGCAAAAAAAAGAACGGCCATCTGCACGTTCCCTTTTTACTTGCAGCTATCATCTTCATCCTCCATTTTCTTCATGAATATATCATCCGTCACCCTATCTTCCAGCTTATTCCTCAAGGCTAATTCCGCAGCCTTCCCATCACTAGGCGATCCGTCCGAGAAATACATCGGAAACAGGGAGAAAAACATAATATAAAAAGAAAAATAGATAAATTGATACCAGATTACCGAGCTGTCCAGGATATTCTGATACACTAAGCTATATATGATCAGCATGCTGATCAAATTGAAGATGGCCCCCCCTAAATAGATCAGGGTATTCGTCAATCGATTATCATGTTTCAATCCCTTGAACTCACAAGTACCATTCCAAAAATAATATTTCCTCACTTCTATGTTCCGAAAGGCGAAAAGCTTATTCCCACACCCGATCAAGATCTTCTTTTCTGATCCCCCAAAGATCGTAACAAAGAAAATATGCCCGCTCAAATGTATCAGTGTAACGATCGGCATGATCAAAAAAAAGGAAAATAGAAATTTAATGATATCAGAGAGACCAAACATATTTAACTAACCCTCCTTACCAGCGATTTCCTTACCAGGATGCTACTCTGATACCCTGCCCACACTGGTTATAACTAGTAAATTTTCACAGTGGGAATATGTTGCTTTCCACAAATGATAAGAGGATAATTGTTCTCCTCCCGCTTCACTTCGAACTTCGAACGATCATATCGACCCTCCCCCTGCTTTTTCCGGCATTCAAAAAAAAACAGGCTATCACCTTCCAAAAAAACCGGAAAAGTGATAGCCTTTACATTTTTATTTAGCGATTGGGGGTGCGAAGGATTTCTGCGTTGTTTTGTCCTGGCTCCAAGCCTGCATGTTTATATTCAGGGGTGAAAACCGATGTTTTGATCGGGCAGGCGATTTGCCTCTGGACATTCCCTTTTCCGTCAGGTACCTCGACGATCATTCCCCTCCCCTTCAATTGGGGATGCTCGGCCGCTTCGGTGAAAGTCAGCACTGGTTCTGCGCAGGCCTCGAATTCAGCGAATATCTCCTGCCATTCATGAAAATCTCTCTCGCGGAAAGCCAGCCGGACGGCCGTTTTAAACCTGATTCCGCTTTCTTCATCGCTTTTCATGCTCAGCTCATATAATTCGGGTGCACCGATCGCTTCACATAATGCTTTTCGAAAAGGGGGCTCAAGGCTGCCTACCGAAAAATAGCGTCCATCTTTCGTTTCGTAAAAGTCATAAAAAGACCCTCCGTTCAGCATCAGTTTTTCTGGTTCAAGTTCAAGGCCCCTTTGTAAATTCCGAGGTGCGGATATGGCATTCAAGGCAAAACTGCAGTCGGTCATGCTGATGTCGATGGCTTGGCCGAATCCTGTTCTTTCCCTGTGAATGACTGCAGATAATATTCCGATGACAGCATGCAGTGAGCCTCCGGCAAGATCTGCTATTTGGGTTCCGTTTTTTGCCGGGCCGTCCTTTTTCGTACCGGAATATCCTGATAAGCCAGCAATCGAAATATAATTGATATCATGTCCCGGTCGGTCTTTATAGGGGCCAGTCTGGCCGTAGCCCGTGATGGAACAGTATATCAGCTTCGGGTTGATCGATTTTAATGCCTCATACCCCAGTCCCAGACGTTCCATGACACCTGGACGGAATTGTTCAATGACGATATCGTATTCCGTCACTAGGTTTCTTACGGATTCGATAGACTCGGATTGCTTTAAATCCAATGTGATCGACTTCTTCGATCTGTTAAGATATTGGTTTACACCCCATGAATCCTTTGTCCCCGGCCTCTCCACCTTCAAAACATCCGCTCCTAAATCCGCTAGCATCAAAGTGGCAAATGGGCCTGGCAGTAACGTTGAAAAGTCCAATACTTTTAAATGAGTCAATAAGGTCATCAGCCGTGCACCTTCCCTTTCCCTTGAAAATAGTAAAAGCCCTCCAGTCGTTCTGTACATGCAATAAAGCCGAGTTTACGATTATCATATAACACCTCCCATAACATTTGTATAAATTTCCATTTAATAAAAATAAAAAGCCAGGAATCAGCTTCCTGGCTTTTTATAATGAGCCTATAGAAAACAAGTAAAAGCCGGACAATTTAAAACTGCATTGTCCGGCTGCTTTTACTTTAAGCTTGTTCATTCATATTTTTTGTCAAAGTCAAATTCGACTTCATCAAGTTTAACGAATTTAGTTTTTCTTACAAATTTATAGCCAAGCCATAGACCAAGGAAAAGCGGGATTCCCAGGTATGCAGCTACAACACTGCCCCAATCGATATGGTCTGAGAAAAAGGCTTGGATATTTTGGGACAGGATGACGATCATGCCGATTAAAATGGCAAAGATCGGTCCGATCGGGAACCATAATGCCTTATATGGCAGCTTTTCCAATGAATGGCCTTGAGCGATGAACGCTTTCCGGAAACGGTAATGGCTGATGGAAATGCCGAGCCAAAAGATGAATCCTGTAATTCCAATGGCATTCATTAACCAAATATACACTTTACCATCGCCGAATATGGAGGCTAAAAAGGCCAGCATGCCGATGGAGCATGTCAAAATCATGCCTGCAACCGGTACGCCGCGTTTATTAAGTTTTGCAAAAATACGCGGTGCTTGCCCATCTTTTGCCATTGAATATAACATGCGCGTAGATGCATATAGACTAGAGTTACCAGCAGATAATACCGCTGTTAAAATGACGGCATTCATAAGCGAAGCGGCAAAGGCCACTCCAGCTTTTTCAAAAATGAGCGTGAATGGGCTTACCATGACGTTATCACCTTGCAAACTCGAGTTCGTATAAGGGATAAGCAGTCCAATTACGAAGATTGCCAATACGTAAAAGAGCAAGATCCTCCAGAAGACACTTTTAATGGCCTTCGGTATATTCCGTGCAGGATCTTCACTTTCCCCGGCAGCCACACCGACAATTTCGGTACCTTGAAAAGAAAAGCCAGCCGCTATGAAAACGATGAAGACACCCATGAACCCGCCCGGGAAAGGAGCGTCATCGACGGTGAAGTTTTTAAATCCTACGGCTTCGCCGCCCATAATGCCGACGATCATTAGCAGCCCGACGATAATAAAAATAACGATGGCGGTTACTTTTATGAAGGAAAACCAGTATTCCCCTTCACCATATCCTTTAACGGATAAATAGTTCAATAGGAAAATGAGCACCAAGAATGATGAACTCCATAACAATGATGGACTATTCGGAAACCAGAATTTCATGATCATTGTCGAGGCTGCCAACTCTGCAGCTATCGTCATCGACCAATTGAACCAATACGTCCATCCCAAGGCAAAACCAAATGCCGGATCGACGAATTTCGATCCATAGGTACTGAAAGAGCCGCTTGTCGGCATAAAGGCTGCCAATTCCCCTAAGCTCGTCATCACAAAGTACACCATTGCCCCAACTAAGGCATAAGCAAGTAATGCCCCGCCTGGCCCAGCTGTATGAATGGCTGCCCCGCTGCTGAGGAACAGCCCGGTACCAATAGCCCCGCCAATGGAAATCATCGTTAAATGGCGGGATTTCAAACCGCGCTTTAACCCTTGTTCTTCTTGCTTTGGAGGATGCAAGATGTCATTTTCTTGTTTTGGTATCATAATTTTTCATCCCTTTCTATATAAGCGCTTTCATATATGGGGAAATCATTTAATAAATTTTCCTATTTCATAGACTCTCAAATAGACCTAATTTACAATTCGAATTCCTTTTCTGAATATATGCAATTTTCATGCCAAGTTTACAAAGCGCAATATTCAACAGATTATCCAAAAAAATGCCTTCAATAGACAAATTTCTTTGCACTTTACGCCATGTTTTTTTTGCACATTATGCCATGTTTTTTTGCACATTTATTCATTTGGTTTAATTTAAATACATTCCAAATATTACTAAAAGAATATATTCAAAGAATATTTCTATTAAAATCCATTTTTCTCCATTTTATTCCTTTAAATGTCATATTTTTTGCGAGTTTTCTCCATTTGATAATAATTATGAAACGATGTAAAAATGAGGTATTCTCATGAAGGAGTTGAATGTTATGAAAGGTAAGGTATTTTTAGGAACTGCACTATCAATCGGTCTATTATTTTCTGCTATTCCCCATCAAGAAGCTTTAGCGGCAAAAAATGTGTTAAGTGTTGAAAAGTACAATAAGCATAGGGATTCGCTAGAATACAAGTCTGGGAAGCTTACGGACCCCTCAAAGCAAACGGCAGAAGATATCATTCTTACCTTTTTTGATCAAAACAAAAAGTCTTACAAGCTAGAAAAGCAAAAGGCGAAGGACTCCTTCACGATCGAGAAAGAAAGCAAGGATGAACTGGGCAATACCGTCCTTAAATTGCAACAAACCTATAAAGGCGTACCAGTATGGAATTCCACACAAGCCGTATTGATTGACGCTAAAGGTGTATTGACCGTCGTGTCCGGTACGGTTGAAGCCAATCTAAACACGAAATTAGGGAAAAAGGCTAAAAAAGGCATCAGTGAATCCGAAGCTATCAAGATAGCTGAAGCGGATCTGGGGTTCACACCTGCCTACGAGCAATCACCTGAATCCGACCTATATGTATACGCAAATGAAGGCAAGGCCGATTATGTATATAAAGTCAATTTGAAATTCTTAAGTCCGGAACCAGGAAATCATAATTATTTCATTTCAGTCAAAACGGGTAAAATCCTGAATAAATATAATACATTGGATGAAGTGACGGGGACCAACTCCGTCGGAACGGGCACTGGCGTCTTAAACAATACGGTGTCGCTGAACACTACCTTATCCAACGGTCAATACTACTTACAAGACAATACACGCGGTAAAGGCATCTACACCTATAACGCCAATAACCGTTCAAGATTGCCTGGTACACTCTTTTCCAACACAACAAATGCTTTTACTGCTTCTGCCGATAAAGCTGCGGTGGATGCCCATTATTATGCGGGTAAAACCTATGATTATTACAAATCCACATTTGGCCGGAACTCCTATGATGGTAATGGAACCATCCTGAAATCAACCGTCCATTATGGCTCAAGATACAATAATGCTTTTTGGGATGGCACCCAAATGGTTTACGGTGATGGAGATGGCACGACGTTCATCCCATTGTCCGGCGGGCTCGATGTCGTTGCGCATGAATTGACGCATGCCGTCACTTCCTCGGAATCGAACCTTACCTATCAATATGAATCCGGTGCTTTGAATGAAGCGATATCTGATATTTTTGGCACTGTCGTAGAATTTAAGAATCAAAGTGCCAAAGCCGATTATTTGGTCGGGGAAGATATTTACACACCTAACATTTCCGGTGATGCACTCCGCTCGATGGCTAATCCAACATTGAATGGGGACCCTGACCATTATTCGAACCGTTATACAGGAACGGGTGATAATGGCGGAGTCCACACGAACAGCGGAATTATTAATAAGGCAGCTTATTTAATCTCTGCAGGCGGAACCCACCATGGCGTGAGTGTTTCCGGAATCGGCATCGATAAACTAGGAACCATCTTTTATCGGGCAAACACAACATATTTAACTTCGTCGTCTACTTTTTCACAAGCCAGAGCGGCCGTCATACAATCGGCCTCTGATTTATACGGTTCAAGCAGTGCAGAAGTCACGGCTGTCAAAAATGCCTTTACAGCTGTCGGTGTGAATTAACAGATTTACCCATATATCAAACACCTCCCTAGCTTCCCTTTTAGCGGAGGTGTTTTTTCGTATCGGTCTACCTTGCGAGGATCATTTCGGCCGTTCGTTCCCTTTTTTCGTCCTTGATGTGAAGAATTCCGTCCTACGGTACAGGCGGGGCCTCAATAAAAACAAACTGAGTCGTTTACTAAAAATGATTAATTCCGTAAAATAGTTGCTTTTCTTCTTATTAACTGTCAAGCTTAGATGATCTGGACTATATTGAATAGAACAAGTAGGTGACGAACATGATTGAAGTTAAAACTTCCACACTCAGTGATGGCGAGTTCAATAGAGGCGTATTCGCAACACGAGATATTAAAAAAGGTGAGCTTTTGCATGAGGCACCTGTCATTGCATATCCGAACGAGGAGCATGTTTTCATTGAGAAGACATTGCTGGCTGATTATGCGTTTGAATATGGAATTAACCATACTGCCATGCTTTTAGGCTATGGCATGCTGTTTAATCATTCTTATACACCCAACGCTACGTATGACATAAACTTCAAGAATCATACGTTTGATTTCTTTGCTTACACCGACATAAAAGCAGGAGAGGAAATCCTGATTAATTATAATGGTGAAGTCGATAATGAGGATCCGCTTTGGTTCAATAAAGAAAATGACGGCGAAGATGAAGCTGAATGATCATTGATCCTTCATGAAAGCACTTGTACTTTTGAATGCCTGTCCATGGCCTTCGAAAGAAACGAGTGCTTTTCATTTTTCCTTTCACCTGCTTGAAGATTTCACGGTGATTTTAAATCGTTTTAGTTGTTTACTATGAGAATATTAAGCAATAAAAAAGCCCCAATAAGAAAAACTTAAAGGGGTATTTGGATTTCGGAATGCTCGCACCCCGAACCATGATTTTAAACTTGATTATCTGTTGATTATACGAATGGAACCCTCTCTAAATTGAAGAAATTTGCGACACTCCTGCCGAATAACTGGCTAGACGAGACCCCAAAGACGCTTGCGTCGAGGAGGCTTGGCAGACAGTCGGCGGAAAGGGAGCGGATTTCTTCAATCAGCGGGAACTTTTTAAAAAAACTGGTTCTTCTCTATTTTGTTTACAGTTTGACCCCATTAAGATTAACTTAATGGGGTCAATTCACCTTAACGTACGGATGGGTTACTTGATTTTGTTTTGGTTATTGATTGGAATTGGCTCTTCACCTTGTCAATGGTTTCTGGGGTGGCTAGAGATCTTATTTGACTCATGGTTTTTTCACGGGTTTTCTTATTGCGCATTAAAAATGCGGCTGCTCCTATCAGGACGGTTCCAAGCATTTTGTTTGATGGCATGTAGTTTCCTCCTTCAAGTTAGTCCTATATAGTGTTCCCTCTATCAGCTGATTTAAACAAAGCATCCTTTCGAGAGAGCGGTTTCGCTTTTATTCATCCTCGCTCAGGCTTTCGATGTACTTTATGCTTTCGGGATTTTTCACGACTTTTTCC
The DNA here is from genome assembly GCF_001054655.1 of Bacillus sp. 220_BSPC. Classification (NCBI taxonomy): domain Bacteria; kingdom Bacillati; phylum Bacillota; class Bacilli; order Caryophanales; family Bacillaceae; genus Bacillus; species Bacillus sp. 220_BSPC. The sequence continues at coordinate 11,690 of NZ_JVPL01000160.1, read as the reverse complement.
GCTTGATCCGGGTCAGCTTTCGTTTGCTTCATGTTGTTAAGTTTATATGTCAGCACTCTTTTCACTGACTCGTTAATTCTATCCATTGGAACTTCCCCTGCTTTTACTGCTTGCAGTAAACCGTTATATACCTCAAGCTCATGGGAATATTCATGACAGACAAGTAATAAGTCGGCTCCTGCGAGGATTGCCTGCTTCCCCATCTCATCATAGGAGAAATACTTGTTCACAGCCCCCATTTCCAAATCGTCGGTAACGACAAGTCCCTCATATTTGAGTTTCCCCCGAAGCAGGTCTTCTATGATGATTTTAGAAAGGCTTGCTGGTTTTTCTTTATCATAGGCTGGATATTTAATGTGGGTCACCATCACAAAAAACTTTTGGTTATCCATTTCACTTATGATTTGCTTGAAGGGATAGATATCCGAATTTTCCAGATCAAGTTGGTTTGCCTCCACGGAAGATGTTTCGACATGCGGATCGATTTCGCTGCGTCCGTTTCCGGGAAAGTGCTTCAATGCACCAGTTATCGATACATCATTCAAGCCTTGAATGGCTTTCTTTCCGTATTGATAGACCTTTTCCGGATCTTGCCCCAATGAACGTTTATCCGTTTTCGATAGATCAAGTACAGGGGCAAAATTAATGTTAATCCCCATGGTGCCCAGTTCTGTCCCATTCAATTTGGCCACCTTGTACATGTCTTCAATAGAGGCATTTTTTCCAAGATCCTGTTGCGCAGGGAGGGGCGATACCCTTTCCTTCATCCTGATGATGTCCCCGCCTTCCTGATCGATGGCCACCATCAACGGAAGCGAATGTGCACTTTGATTGGCCGTTTGCTGAAGCGAGTTGGATAACCTGGCCACTTGTTTAGGTGATTTCATATTCCGGTCAAAATAAATGACGCCTCCTATATGTTTTTGTTCGATGAGCTCCGTAATTTCATCGCTCTTTTCAGTCCCCTTGAAACCGACCATCATAAGCTGTCCGATTTTTTCTTCAAGCGTCATTTTATTCAGTAATTTCTCTATTCTCTCATGATTAGCTGCATCGTCGTCTTTCCCTTTTTCCGCTCTGGAATCGACATCCATATTCAACTGAATGAACACGGCTGAAAAAGCGAGGATTGCGATGAAAAGCAGGCCCATAAATATTTTTTTATTCCTCATATTTTGACCTTCTGTCCTTTCTTGTTTGCCCTTTTATTGATTTTGTTGCACACTTCTTAATCATGTTCATAAAGTAACGATTCTATATCATCATTGCGGATTTTTTTGCATAAACCATTAGCCGCGTCTAATACTACATACATAGCCTAATTCCAAAGGAGATGCACCCATGAACGGAATCTTGAAGAACATTGCCGTCACTTTCGGTCATGCAGTCGATTATGCAAAAGAAAAAATAACAGCCATTACAGGAACAACTTCTGTTACGATAGCGGAATTGAGTGAGCATATCATCAATCAGCCCGAAACAAAACTAATCAGGAAAGACCTTTTAGGGATACCTTTTTCCTTTTATCATTTACAAATGGAAGACGTTACGTACTATTTGGAAATGAAAAGCTCACAGGTTCTCCAGTTGGATGTTCAAGCGCATAATCATACGATTGTGTCTTACAGGTCTTATCGAGATAAATCCAGCTTGCCCACGGCCATTAAATTTCCTAAAACCCTTTTATCCGAATGACTCTGGTACAAAAATAAAAAAGCTGATATCCCCTGCATATGGGGTTATCAGCTTTTTTTCAAATCTTATAGGGAGAAAAAACGGTCTCTTTCACTTGAAATCCATTTCTCGGCATCTTCTTCATCCTTTTTAACCAAGCGGTTAACGAGGATATCATGCCAAATGTAATTTTCGAGAAAATTGATATGAATGGGATCATCTGTGTAGAACGCCGTTTCTCTCGTTTCGGGCGAAGGGCCGTAAATCGTCTCCTTGCCATCAATGGATAAGATGAACCATTTGTTTTCCCCGATATTTTCCACATAGCTTGTTTGGCGATGTATATCTATACCCGATAATGGGTTTTCAACCTGAAATGCAATCCCCTTGAGCGTGCAATGCGCAGCGGCCCCTATTAGCTCTTGTTCAAGTTTTCCATACATCTCGTCCCATAGGGAAACCACCACCCTTTTCTCGGCTTTTTGAATCAAGGTACGGCAGAAGGATAGGATGTGCCCTTCACCTTTAAGCGTCATTACACGATTGTCGGACATCGGTTCGTTTTTCTCGAATTGCTTTAATGTATGGCTGATGGATTGATAGGTATTGTTCCATTTTGACTGAACCGATTCCAAAAAAACATCGACTGGCAGCGGTGAATATTTTATCGAGTCATTGATTTCCTCTTTTAAGACGATTCCTTCTTCTTGCAGTCCATTTAATATTTCATAGATGCGGGCCCTTGGAATTCCTGACTCCTTGCTTACTTGATAGGCACTGGTTGGGCCTTGGCGAACCAAAGAAACATAAGCCTTTGCTTCATATTGACTAAACCCGAGAGACTGTAGTTTTTGAATGATATCTTGCATAGTACCTCCTAGTGCTTTGGTAAGTTATATGCCTATCATACCAAATCTCTTATCGAAATCTATTCGATTTCAAACAGTATGGCTCAAATATTCTTATTTACAGGACGGTTCATATTAGTTACTATCTAAATAGTGACTAATATGAACGCGTGGATTATGGCTCCAGCAAAACAAGCATTTCAGCCATAATGCCACTGATACGGAGGCTTCTTGGATGGAAGATATACAAATTTCAACACTTTTGCTGCTGATGTTTTTCGGATTTTTGGCAGCATTCATTGATTCCGTGGTCGGCGGCGGCGGCCTGATTTCGATACCCGCTTTATTATTTTCAGGACTTTCCCCGTCAGCAGCGATCGCTACGAATAAGTTAGCAAGTTCCATGGGGTCCTTAATAAGCACCATTGCATTCATTCGCTCAGGTAAGGTTGATTTCAAATTGGTTTCAAAACTTTTCCCATTGATTTTCATAGGTTCCCTGCTAGGAGCTTGGGTTGTCAATTTCGTCTCGCCTGAATTATTAAAGCCAATGATCCTGGTTTTATTAATAGCTATTGCCATCTATACCTTTTTTAAAAAGGACTGGGGCCAGAAATCGACTTACCATACACTCACATGGCAAAAGGCTGGACTATTTGCGTTCGCTATATTTGCCATTGGTTTTTATGATGGCTTTTTGGGCGCTGGAACGGGATCCTTCATTTTGTTTGCCTTTTTAATGATTGGCTTTGATTTTTTGAACTCTGCAGGAAATGCCAAATTTTTGAACTTCGGAAGTAATTTGGCGGCACTGATCATGTTCATATTCCTTGATACCGTCAACTTTTCCTATGGAATTCCAATGGGGATCTCCATGATAGCAGGAGCGTTGGCCGGTTCTAAATTTGCCATTAAGAAGGGAGTGGCATATGTAAGAGTATTATTTATCATCGTAACCGTCATTCTGATCATGAAAAATATATTGGATTATATAATGGGCGGCTAATCTTTTAAAAAAATAGACGACAGCACAACGTCCCCGCACAGAATTTGACATATAGGAATTATTTGGGTATATGATAGGTAAAGACTGTGTGGAAAGGTGTGATTGGATGGTTGGAAAGTGGAATGGCGAAGAAATGGCAGATGTATCGGGGCAAACCATTGTGATTACTGGTGCAAATAGCGGGCTTGGCTTCGAAACGGCTTTTGCTCTGGCCGGTAAGGGGGCAGAGATCATCCTTGCGGTCCGGAATGCTTCAAAGGGTGAAAAGGCGGTCGCTAGAATCTTATCGGTCCATCCAAAGGCAAATGTACGTGTGATGGAGCTGGATTTAAGTGATTTGAGCAGCATTCGGCATTTTGCCGCTTCCTTTCAGGAAAACTATGAATCTCTCTCCGTCCTCATCAATAACGCAGGTGTGATGATTCCGCCGTACAGTAGGACGAAGGATGGCTTCGAGCTGCAATTCGGCAGCAATCACCTCGGTCATTTTGCTTTGACCGGCCTCCTTCTTCCGCGTATCCTTTCTACGCCAAAATCGCGTGTGGTCACATTGAGCAGCTTGGCCGCCATCAATGGATATATAGACTTCGAAAATCTAAATGGTGAAAACGGTTATAAACCAATGAAATACTATGGGCAAAGCAAGCTGGCCAATCTACTCTTCGCCCGCGAATTACAGAATAAATTCAACCAGCATGGCGCAACCCCAATCAGTGTTGCCTGTCATCCGGGCCTTTCCCATACTAATCTCATGTCACGCGGTTCTGGCAAACCCATAAATAGATTCGTGCACTTTCTTTCCAAAACCATCACCCAGCCGGCAAGTATGGGGGCATTGCCTACCCTTTATGCCGCAACGGAACCTGCATTGACAGGCGGGGAGTATATCGGACCCGATGGAAAGAAGAGCAGAAAAGGCTTTCCCAGAAAAGACGAGATCATCGACACCTTATATAATGAAGAAACGTCGAAAAGATTATGGGATATTTCAGAAACCTTGACAGAGGTCAAATATCGTTTCACTGAAAGCATGACGCCAAAATGACTCTATATTTCCCTGTCTTCGCTCATGAACAGTGCAAAAAGAAAGAGGGAGCATAATGCCCCCTCTTTTCGCTTCCATCATTCAGCGTCAAAAACTTCGACTTTTTCCATTTTGTCGCCATTTTTCATGGCTTTGGCTGTTTCAAGTCCAGAAGTCACTTTACCGAATACTGTGTGAACACCGTTAAGATGCGGTTGTGGTTCATGCACGATAAAGAATTGGCTTGAGCCTGTGTCTTTTCCAGCATGTGCCATAGATAGGCTTCCTGCCTCATGTTTATGAGGGTTTCCTTCTGTTTCACATTTGATTTGTGTGCCGCTTCCGCCTGCGCCTGTACCTGTTGGATCTCCGCCTTGGCTTACGAAACCAGGGATTACACGGTGAAAGACTACGCCATTATAAAATCCTGTGTTTGCCAAGTTTTCGAAGTTAGCCACTGTGTTAGGTGCTTCGTTCGGGAAAAGGTCGAATTCGATTTTTTCTCCATTTTCCATAAGTATGTATCCTTTTTTAGCCATGTTAAACATCTCCTTTAATATGAATTGAATCAAATCTAATAGTACCATTTTTAGTAGCAGAAAGAAAAGGAAGCGCTACTTATTTCGAATTGTATCATTATACATTCCTCTATTTTTTCTTTTATAATGGGATAGATTCATTATTATAAGGGGGAACGAACCATGATACAGCAATTTGATGCATTAGTCGTGAATAAGCAAGATGATCAATTCACCGTTAACATTCAGCAGCTATCACTTGATGATCTACCTCAAGGCGAAGTGCTCATCCGTGTTCATTATTCCGGTGTGAACTATAAAGATAGCCTTGCAGCCATTCCAAATGGAAACATTGTCAGCAGCTATCCGATCGTTCCTGGAATTGATATGGCTGGTGTTGTCGTTTCATCTGAGGATTCCCGCTTTAAAGAAGGAGACGAAGTCATTGCGACCTCCTACGGAATTGGCGTTTCCCAATCAGGGGGCTATAGTCAATTTGCCCGTGTTCCTGCCGAGTGGATCGTCCCGCTTCCTGATGGCCTAACAATGAAAGAGGCGATGATCATCGGAACGGCCGGTTTCACTGCAGCACTATCGGTACTGCGGCTGGAAGAAAATAACCTCACACCTGAGCAAGGGAGCGTTCTTGTCACTGGTGCAACTGGCGGGGTCGGCAGTTTTGCCGTCTCGATCCTTTCCAAACTTGGCTATTCCGTTGAGGCGAGTACTGGAAAGGAATCGGAACATGGATATTTGAAGGCAATCGGTGCGTCGACCATTGTATCGCGTGAAGATGTATATGATGGCAAGCTTCGGGCTCTGGGCAAACAGAAGTGGAGCGGGGCGGTAGATCCCGTCGGCGGTGAACCGTTAGCTTCGGTCCTTAGCCAAATCAAGTATGGCGGAGCTGTGGCGGTAAGCGGATTGACAGCTGGGACAAGCCTTCCTGCCACCGTCTTTCCATTCATCCTAAGAGGTGTTAATCTACTTGGGATCGATTCGGTCAATTGCCCGATGGATACAAGATTGAAAGTTTGGCACCGCCTTGCCACCGACTTTAAACTAGAGGATTTGGAACAGCTCGTTCAACAGGAAATTACACTTAAGGAATTGCCTGACGTCCTTCCTACCCTATTAAAAGGGGAAGCAAGAGGCAGGACGATCGTTAAACTATGAACCAAAAAGTGACGAGAGCATTGCTTCTCGTCACTTTTCATTGTGAACTTTCATAGATAGGGAGACTGATATCGACAATCGTCCCTTCTCCCACTTCGCTGCTGAAATGAATTTCCCCATTATGCTCATGGATGATTTTGGTGCTGACCATGAGCCCAAACCCTGTTCCTTTTTCAGATGTACTATAAAAAGGCTGCCCTAGATGCTTCATGCGCTCATTTGAGATTCCGCAGCCTTGATCAATGAACCGGATCATCGCAGATTCACCTTCATGGTTTAACTGTATATGAAGTTTGCCGCCATTCGGCATGGCTTCTATCGCATTATTGACGACATTCGTGAATACTTGTTTTAACTGATTCGGTTCGCCAAAGACAGATGCCGAATCCGTATTATATTCCTTGATGATTTCGACATCGTTCAATATCGCTTGAAACTCGGCTAACGTAATCACACTGTCCAATATCTCGTTAAGCTGAATGAGTTCACAAACCTTCGCTTCAGGCTCTGCTAAACTTAAAAACTCATTGGCCAGGATTTCGATTTTTTTAACTTCGCTGACCGTCATTTCAAGATAGTCCTTTTGCTCAGGGTCTTCCCTTAATAATTGCAAAAACCCTTTGACCGTAGTTAATGGATTTCTTATTTCATGTGCGATGCCTGCAGCCATCTGTCCTACCGCCGATAACATATTGGATTTACAGAGCAGCTCTTCGGTCTTTTTACGCTCCGTAATATCCCTACAGAATACCTGTATTGCTGGTTGCCCTTTATAAATAATCGGAAGACCGAGTGTTTCTCCATAAAATTCTTGTCCGTCAAGCCGAATGAACTTTTGTTCCAGTAAACCAACCGCCTGATGATCGTCCCTCATGATTTCGATTCTTCTTTGTACACTTTCCCGGGACTCCAGGTGGACGAACTGAAAAACCGATTTACCGATAATATCTTCCACACTATCCATCCCAAGCATTTTTGCCCCCATGGGATTCATATACTCGATGATCCCATTGCGATGTACAAAAATCGCTTCAGGTGACACCTCCACTAAACTGCGATACCTTTGTTCACTTTCCTTCAAGGCAGCTTCAGCAAGTTTTTGATTCGTAATATCCCGATAAACGAAAACCAATGCGCACGGCTCATTTTCATTATCGCGGATATTAAACAGGGAGATGCTTACATCTATTAACTGGCCATCCTTCCTTAACCTGACCGTTTCAAAGCCTTTCTTTTGTACCCCTGCCTTAATTTGGTCATGCAATTCATTGACTGACTCCTTCAAGAAATCAGGAATAATTGGAAACGGCATGCCAATGAGCTCCTCATTCGTCCATCCGAAAAACTCTTCAAAAGCTGCGTTCACCTGAAGGGTCTTTCCTTCCAGATCAACAATGGAAATGGCGTCCGGGTTGTTCTCCATGAAAGACTTGAATTTCTCGGTACTATCCTCCGGCTGTTCTCCCATTTGCCCTTGTCCATAATCAATAAGCCTTTTACTCATCAATTTTTTATTCCTTTCTTATCCGGAAATTTACAGTCTCAATTTTACAGTATCAGTAAATCATTTGCCAGTTTTATCATATGTTTTTTCCAAGTTAAGGATTGATGCACAAAGAGGCCAAACCCCCATAAGGTTCAGCCATTTCCTTAAAATGTATTATAAATATTGGGACATTCTGTACCTGTTGGTTCATAAAAGCAATGGAGCTTGAAACGCCCAACAAGGGGCTGATTATACCAGGTTGCCGGGCAATCTCCCGGTGGCCTGAAGTACCATAGGCTAAATTTCGAAGGCCATAGCCTTTCGCCGCTTACGCTGCGGCGTGCAAGCCTCTTTTCCCTGTCTCTTGCCCGCTGATAAAAATACCCCTTCTGTACAGCCTCAAAGGCATGCTCCTGATAAATCATGTCTGGAATCGTCCTCAACCCTTTGAAATCGGAACAATTCGACCTAATCCGATTGACCCCTACATTACCGATCATCAGCATGCCTTGATCACCTTCACCCTCGCCTTCCGCCCTAAGCAATCTAGCCAATAAGGCAATATCGGCATCAGTGTGCTTTACAACGGCCATCCCATCACCTCCACTTTTTAATCCTATGCCTTTGATATGGAAAAATACTCCGTTTATTAACAAAACCTTCATATGGAGTACACGTCCTATCAATAATACAACCCTATACTTAAGTAAGGCTGGATAGCACGCGTGGCTATCATGGTATTTGGCGAAGGCGGGGCCGGTACTTTCCTTATACATATAAAAAAGACGGCACATTGTGCCGTCTTTTATCTTGTCATTCTTTCGCTTCAAATGCCGCTTCAAACGCCAATGATACCTTTTCGAATTCTTCATCCGATTCGATATCGAGCAGTTCACCTTCGCCTTCGACCCTGAAAAAGAAAATATCGATATCTTCATCCGTATCCTCTTCAATATCTTCAAGCAAGCCTACTGCAACATATTCCGTTCCTTCTACATCCAATGAACCTAAAACCTCAACTTCATGGCCTTCATCACTGTCATCAGTAAGAGTGAAAACTTCACCTTCACGAATTTTTCCCATACTACCTCTCCTCTCCTATCCATTAATAATGGAGTTGTTTCCATAGTATATCGACTATTCCATTTAGAAACAAATTTTTGCCCTGGAAAATGATGAATACATTTCTTTCCAAGAAAATAATCTATCAAGAGATACTATGGAAGAAAAGTATTATCCCATAAGCCATTTGTCATTTTTCATTATTCACCAATACTTTCCCTTTATTAACATCATTTTAAAAATTATCTAAAAACGGCTATAAAAAAGTAATTTAATTCCGAATAATCTTATATATACTACTATTAGCAAGTTGCATACGGATTTAATGAAGGAGGAAGATTTCTTGGCTGTAAAAAGGGTCGATCACATTGGCGTTGTTGTAAAAGATCTTGAAAAATCCATCGCCTTTTATCAAGATGTGCTGGATTTAAAATTAAAGGCACGCATGACTCATACTAATGGAGTGATCGAACTGGCATTCCTCGGTTACGAAGAGTCGGACGAAACAGAAATAGAATTGATTCAGGGATATAGCGACACACTTCCCTCCGAAGCAACGATCCACCATTTTGCCATTACCGTGGATGATATCGAAGAAGAATATGACCGGATCAAAAGCTTGGATAACACCGAACTGATTGATGAAGAGATCGTCACCCTTCCGAATGGTTATCGCTATTTCTACGTATATGGACCGGAAAAAGAGTGGATTGAATTTTTCCAAAGGTAAAAACCATCCTAAAAAGGCAGAGTCTTATAGACTTCTGCTTTTTTTTCGTTCACTCTATTCTTCAAACAAAATTTACAGATAAAAAACCTTTCTTAACTTACTTGAAGTAATTTCTTAATATACTGTATTTATCCTAAAAGTAATCATATTTTTGGAGGTATGCATTTTGGGGAAAATGAGCAAAAAGGTAGCAGGAATTACTTTAGCTGGTGCGGTGGCCATATCATCACTTGGTATTTCAACAATGAAGGAAGATGTCCAGGCTAAAGACAAGAAAAAAGAACCAACAAACGTCATCATGATGGTGATGGATGGAACAAGCACAGGAGCCACAACCCTTTCAAGGTGGTATAAAGGCGATAATCTAGCCATGGACGAAATGCTGTCTGGCGGCATGCGTACATATTCGGCTGAATCGGCCATTACCGACTCAGCTCCTGCAGCAACAGCGCTTGCGACAGGAAATAAATCAAATGATAAATTTGTCGGTGTCCTGCCAACCATCGTTAATTCTCCAGGGCTCGATCCGGTTAATCCGAAAAATGCCCATAAACCAGTCGCTAACGTTTTGGAGGGTGCAAAACAAGCTGGAAAGGCTACTGGCATCATTTCTACATCTGAAATCCAGCATGCTACACCCGCAGGCTTCTCCGCTCACGTGACACATCGAAGCAATTATGGTGATATTGCGGAACAGCAGGTTTATCAGGGAATTGACGTCGTTTTGGGAGGGGGCAAGGAATCCCTTTTACCAGGTAAAACAAAAAATGCAAGAATTGATGGAGAAAACCTTTTGGAAGTGCTCGATGATGACAAATATGATTTTGTTGAAACCCGTGACGAGCTGTTAAACTCCAAATCGAATAAAATTTGGGGAAGCTTTGCACCAAGCGCCCTGGCATATGATTTAGATCGTAAAACAACAAAGCCAAGTGAACCCACTTTAGCTGAAATGACCAATAAAGCCCTTAAAACCTTGAAAAAAGATAAAGATGGCTTCTTCTTATTTGTTGAAGGAAGCAAGATTGACTGGGCTGCTCACGGAAACGACACGATCGGAATGATTAGTGATACTTTAGCTTTTGATGATGCCGTGAACGAAGCCCTTACGTTTGCAAAAAATGACGGAAACACGATGGTCATTGCTGTAACGGACCACGGGAACAGCGGAATTACAATGGGTAACGTAAACACGAACTCCTCCTACCCGGAAACACCCGTATCAGCTTATATCGATCCATTAAAGAAAGCGAAGATGACTGTTGAAGGGGCCTTAAGTAAACTAAAACCAGATCATTCCAATCTGAAAGAAGTTGCAGCACTGTATGGACTGGATAATCTGACTTCTGAAGAAACAGCAAAACTTACCTCTACTAAAAACGTAGGTGCTGAAATGACAAAGCTGCTTGCTAACCGTGCCAACATTGGCTTTACAACTGGCGGTCATACAGGTGAAGACGTATTCCTGTATTCTTATGGCCCTTCAAAACCGACTGGATTAGTGGAGAATACAGACCTCGCTAAAAAAATGGCCGAATTCATGGGCTTTGATTTACAAAAATTATCGAACAAACTATACATGAATGCTAAAGATTCCTTTGAGAAAAAAGGATATTCAACCCGCATTGATGTTACAGACCCGAATAACCCGGTTTTCGTAGCGAAAAAGGGGCAGCAAAAAGTGGAGTTGCCTGCAAATAAGAATATCGTTATCAGCAAGACTCCTAAATCCACTAAACAAAAAGAAATTAATGCGATTACCGTTTACAACGGAAAAGACTTTTATATATCCGAACAAGCATTAAAGGCAGTCAAGTAAGCAACACTATTGAATGGGAAGGAGCCCTTGTTTTTAACAAGGGCTCCTCAGACTGTAAACAAATTAATTATTGTCCCAGTTGATTTCAGAAATCCGCTCCCTTTCCGCCGACTGTCTGCCAAGCCTCCTCACCGCAAGCGGCTGTGGGTTCTCGGCTAGCCAGTTTTTCGGCAGGAGTGTCGCAATTTTCTTCAATCTAATGAGGTTTCGTCCGTATAAACAAGCACTACACTGCCCTTTATTCGGACTCCATCCCCTTTTGTTGCCAAACTGAGGAGCCCTTCTTTAACAAGGGCTCCTCAGACTGTAGACAAACTCGATGAAAATCGAGTTTGTCTATTTTTATG
>NZ_JVPL01000159.1:0-28768 GCF_001054655.1 Bacillus sp. 220_BSPC | reverse complement strand
AAGCCATAAAAATAGACAAACTCGATTTTCATCGAGTTTGTCTACAGTCTAAAGGCCCCCATTAATATGGAGGCCTTTCTTTGCCTGCTATTCTTTTCGCTTTGCAATCAGAATGCTTCAGCCGCTTTTGCAACCTTTTCCAAACCATCCGCGATGATTTTTTGTGACCGATCCGGATACTGATTATGGCCTTCAATGACCACGGTTTCCGGATTGTTGATTCCCCATAGCCCAATGATATTTTTCACTAAACTCACGGCCATTTCAGCGGAAGCCATTCCTTCTAATCCATAATCAGAACCGCGGGCATTCAATAGCATGACTTTTTTATCTCCAGCATACCCGACAGGACCTTCCGCCGTATAATTGAACATTTTTCCTGCTTGTGCCAAATAAGAAAGATAGGTGATTAACGGTGCAGGAACCGTTGAGTTCCATAGAGGGAAAGCGAATACCACTTTATCCATGGCCATGAATTGATTTAAATATTGGTCAACCAGTTTTGCGGCACTTTCCTCTTCAGCTGTCAGTTCAAGACCTTGGTTGCGTTTATATAGTCCGGTAATCGCCGTATTTCCATAGTAAGGAAGATCTTCTTTAAATAAATCCAGCTCGGTTACTTCATCGGCACGGTGTGTCTCTTTATATGTTTGTAAGAATGAGTCATACATTTTCGAGCTGATTGCCTGATCTGCAGGACGATCGTTCACTTTCACGAATAACACTTTTGTCATTTTCCCATTCTCCTCTGCAGCGGCTTCTTTATTTCCAAATAATCTGCTTAAGAATCCCATTATCCTCTCACCATTGCTTTCTATATTATTCTTATCATTTAGACCACTAAATGAATCTCATTGCCTGATGGATCTGTTACAGCGAAAAACCCTTCTTTTTCCGTGACGACAGCCCCGATTCCTTCCAGTTGCTCCGTTACTTTGTTTCTCGCTTCTTCATCTGCATAAACGAGTGTATACCAGTTTAGCCCCACACTATTTTCCTTCGGGGCAGGGGCACCAACGCCATTCCATGTGTTCAATCCGATGTGATGATGATATCCGCCGGTTGAAGTAAAGAGCGCTCCTCCATATCGATTCACGACGGCAAACCCAAGACCTTGCATGTAAAACTCCTCCGTTTTACGTAAATCCGCTACATGCAGATGTATATGCCCCATCAAGGTACCTGCAGGCAGTTTGCTCCACTCACCATCGCTTTCTTTCAGCAGGTCATTCCCATCCAACGGATCTGTGCCCATTTCGACCTCCCCGCCAGCCCATCTCCAATCAGCTGATGGCCGGTCAGAGTATACTTCGATGCCATTTCCATCCGGATCGGTAATGTACAGCGCTTCACTCACTTCATGATCCGCCGCTCCAAATGGATATTTCGTTTGAAGTAAATGGCGTAAAAAAATCGATAAGTCGGCACGGCTCGGCAGCAACAGGGCAAAGTGATATAAGCCCGTCGTCCGCCCTTCTTTCGGAATCACATCCGCAGGCTGCTCAAGTATCAGCAACGGGGTTTTTCCGTCTGTCGTCAAAACAGCTTGCCGGTCGGTTTTCTTCAATACTTGAAGACCGATGATTTCTTGATAAAACAGAATGGCCTTATTCAAATCCAGAACATTTATACTGACTTCGCCAACAAATGTAATTGGTTTTTGGTGAAATTTCTCCATATTGTCACTTCCCTTTTTTATTGAAAATCACGTTATCCAAAGAAAGAACCGTGCGGTTGGCACATGCTAGATAGACAGACATCGCAAGCAGTGCCAAGTCCAATTCGTAACCCGCCGCTTGCCCGTTTCCTAGAAAACCGGCAGGTAATTTAGCCGTGAAAATCGCCCCCGCCATAATGACCGCAAATAGGACGGAAACGATTCGTGTTCCCAAACCCAGTATAACCGCAAGTCCTCCGATCAATTCGATTCCTGCAACGATGTAAGCCATGAAGCCAGGAATGCCAAGGCTATCAAAAAATCCCGCCGTATTTCCTAAGCCCCCTTGGAACTTTGAAACGCCGTGAATGAAAAAAGTAAGACCTAATATCACCCTTAAAAAAACGTGGGCTGCATCATTTTTATTCATGTATGAATTCTCCTTTTTGTTGGTTACTTTATGTAAGTAATTATATTTTCATAAGCTTATAATGTCAAGTAAGTTTATTGGAATTTCTTTTTTCCCCTAAATAAAAACGAATTGCCGAAGCAACTCGTTCCATGGTGCCACTATTTAAATGTGTAATAAATGGTTGAATTGATGATGAAAGAATCCGCAATGGTTCTCCCGACTTCCTCACATGCCACCTTACTGAATTTTGTTGCATCAACGGGCTCATATATTAATTGATGAATGCCGTCCACCGACCGTATTGCGACGGTTGCATCAGGGTTTGTCTGATATATCCGTTCCATTATTTCTTCTTTATTAGGAACCAGGCTGGCAATCCACACCAGGTCGAACTCCGTGTAGTCATGAAGGGCGCCATCATTCAAGATATAGTCTGAATCCCCTTCTTTATCCAGTTCTTGGACGATGCGCCGGCCAAGTGAATGGGCTTGTTCATCAATATCGAGACATGTCATTTTCGCACCCAACTCCCGTTTTAGCAGCAAAGGACTTAATGGCAGAGGCCCCGTCCCTACAAATGCAAATGATCGAATATCATTTTTCACCTTATTCAATTCATTGATTTCCGTTTGAATCAGTTCTTTGTAGTTATCCCAATAAATGAAAGAACGGAGGTCATCCAGGGAGTTCACACTGCCAACGAATAATTCGGCATAATGATTCTCCATCAATGTTTCAGCAATCGCCAGCTTTCCAAGCATGGTATCCCGAATCGATCGGATTTCATCATGGTTAAGAATTTCTTCTGCCACATGCTGGTCCAAAGGTTTCGATATCATCGAAACCAGTTCGGCCAAAACGCGATTGATGATTTCGTTATTTGGTGATAAATCATCTTCTTCTAGTAAAATTTTATAAGTATCCATATATGTATGAATGATTTTCTCCTGATTTCTAGACCATTTGATCGTTTTCAAGGCGCACACTCCTATTTGGAAATATTTTTTCGCTTAACCGTGGTATATACAATGCCAAAAATACCGAACGTCCTAGGCTGAATACTGTAAAGGCCAGCCATAATGCATGGTTTTGATAGGCAGGGACAAAAATATAAAGTGTTATCATAAAGGCAATCAAGGAATAAATCATCGAGTTACGAATCGGGGCAGCTTCTGTTGCCCCAGTAAAAACACCGTAGAAAACGATGCCTACACTGGCCGTTAAAGGAAACAAAATAAGCCAGATTCCATAAATGTTTGCCAGCTCGATGACACTTGGTATCCTTGTGAAAAGTGCTAGGATGGCATTACCGCATAAATAGTAACTGACAGCGAGCAATATGGAGGACAGAACACCCCACTGCAACGACAGGATCAGGGTCTTTTTATATAAGTGCTTATCTCTCGCACCAATCGCTTTTCCAACAAGGATGCTTGAAGCATTTGCGAGCCCGTCAAAGAAGTAAGCCATCATATAGTGAATTTGGATGAGTACGGCATTCGCCGCCAATATCTCCGTCCCATATGAGGCCCCCTTTGCCGTGAAGATATTAAAAACTGCCAACAGGCAAAGCGTCCTGATGAATAAATCCCGATTCACCGACATCATTTTCTTAATGGATGAAGGA
Organism: Bacillus sp. 220_BSPC; assembly: GCF_001054655.1. Taxonomy (NCBI): domain Bacteria; kingdom Bacillati; phylum Bacillota; class Bacilli; order Caryophanales; family Bacillaceae; genus Bacillus; species Bacillus sp. 220_BSPC. The sequence goes on along the minus strand of NZ_JVPL01000159.1, from coordinate 25,072 downwards.
TCGAACATCTCTTTCAACGGGGGCATTTCCATTCGATGCGGCGACGCTTTCACAATAATGATCAGTCCAATGAAAAAGGCGGTCACTTCCGAAAGGAGGGTCGCTATCGCTACCCCTGGCACACCCCACTGGAATCCATGAACAAATAGGAAATCCAAGGCAATGTTCATCAGGTTCATGAACACCTGTAAAACTAGCGAAACCTTGATCTTGGACATCCCCATCAGCCATCCCAATATGACGTAATTCATTAAAGTGAATGGGATTCCCCATATTCGAATGCTGAAGTATTCTGCCGCATATCTTCGCACATCAGCATCGGGATTCATCAGTGTTAAGGAAACCTGTTCAATTGGCCCCTGAAGCAGGATGAAACCTCCCCCTGCAACAATCGCCAGTATAAAAGGCCTTAAAAAGGCTAAAACGCCTTGCTTTCCGTCGTTTGCCCCAAGTGCTTGTGCAGCAAATCCCGAAGTGCTCACACGTAAAAAACCAAACAGCCAATATAAGGTATTGAATATAACCGTACCTATAGCTACGCCGCCTAAATAAGCAGGGTTTGGCAACTGACCCACAACAGCGGTGTCCACCGCGCCTATCAATGGCGTCGTTATCGTCGATATGGTCAGAGGAATGGCCAAGGCCAAATATGATCGATGGTTCACCTTACTTCCTCCTTAAGTATCAAACTGCGACTTAATCAAAATCATTACGATTTAAAACTCAAACTTCATTATTCAAACATCGAAATCAGTTCTTTTGTGTATGAATGGCGATCGCTGCAAAAAAGCTGTTCTTTTTCGAATGAATCCACAATAACACCCCCTTTCATCACCATGATCCGTTGGCTCATCTCCTGTACAGCCGATAGATCATGAGAAATAAAAAGGTAGGAAGTGTCCAAAGTCTCCCGCAGCCCGCCTAACAATTTCAGCAATGCCGCTTGCGACAGCACGTCCAGGCTTGAAGCCGGTTCATCCAATATAATGAGGGCCGGTTCGATGCTGATTGCACGTGCAATGGTCACCCGCTGCTTTTGTCCGCCGCTTAGCTCATGCGGGTAACGTTCAGCAAAACTCCTTGGAAGCTCCACCGTTTCCAGGAGCTGTCCGATAAAGTTCGCTTCACTTGTATACGTAAAATATTTCAAATTGACCTGGCTGCCAAATTGAAGATATGGATCCATTAGTGAATCCTTTATCCTTAGTTTTGGATTTAAAGCCGATGCAGGATTTTGCAAAACGGCCTGGATGTTCTTGCGATACGGTTTTAAACTGCGTTCGCTTTTGTTTTGCAGCTCGGTTCCTTCAAATAGGATGCTGCCCTTGTCAAAAGATTCAATCTGAAGGATGAGTCTTGCCAGTGTGCTTTTTCCGCAGCCGCTCTCCCCCACTAACCCGAGGCATTCCTTCCTTTCCATGCTGAAATTCACGTTCCTTAGTATTTCCACTCCGTTATCATAGCTTTTATGGACATTTCGCACGTCTAATAAACTCATCCTGACACTCCTTCAAGCTTAAATGGAATTCTCCTCAATGATGGCGATGATTGAATCAGTTCATTCGTATAAGCATGCTGCGGATGATTCAATACCTGATTTTTATCACCGGTCTCTATGATGGACCCGTCTTTCATAACCGCAATGCGGTCCGCATACTTCCTGACATGACGTAAATCATGAGTAATGAACAAGATTGCACATCCGGTTTCTTTTTGGAGCTTTGATAATAGCTGTAAAACCTTAAAGGAAGATACACTGTCCAAGGCTGTGGTCGGTTCATCCGCTATCAAGATATCAGGTTCAAGCAGCAGGGCCATTGAAATGGATACGCGTTGAAGCTGACCGCCGCTTAATTGAAAAGGGTATCTGCCGTAGATATCTTCATTCAGGCCCACCGATATGAGCGCATTGACCGCTTGCTGCCTCCTTGCCTTTTTGGAAAGGTTCAAATGTGTTCGCTGATATTCGTCGAAATGCTGACCGATGGTAAGGAATGGTGTGAATGAACCCTGGTAATCTTGAAAAATATAGGCCAGGCGCTTTCCGCGAACCTTCCTGATTTCTGAGGAAGATAGGGTTAATAAATTCTTTTCCCCGTACCATATCTCCCCCTTTGCTTGAAGATTGGGTGCAAGCAGCTGACATATTGCCATGGCCGTCATGCTTTTGCCGCTCCCGCTTTGTCCGACAAGTGCGAACCACTCACCCTCCTGCACATCTAATGAAAGATCCTTGACGATATGATTTTGCTTTCCCATGATATGCAGCTGCCTCACGGATAAAATGCTCATGATCCCACCTCCTTTTTCACATCGAATGCATCGCGCAAATAATCACCGAGCATGTTGGTTAGAAGAACGACAAATATAATGGCGAGCCCTGGGTAAATCATCAGCAACATATTGGATTGAAAATATGGACGGGCATCATTCAGCATGGCTCCCCACTCCGGTGCCGGCGGCTGTGCACCGAGCCCGATATATGATAAGGAAGATATGAGCAAAATGATTTTTCCTAAATCGAGGCTAGAAAGGACAAGCACATTCCCGATTAGGTGCGGAAATAGATGCTTCCGCATGATCCCAAATGAACTTAATCCATTGATTTTAGCAACTGTGACATATTCCTTCTGACGTTCGGTGATCACCGTACTTCGCACAAGCCGGGCATAATTCACCCATTTCACCAGAACGATCGCCAAGAGGAGATTTTCGATTCCCGGACCTAATAAACCGCTAAGAACAATGGCAACGATCGTATCTGGGAAGGCGAGAAACGCGTCGGCAATGCGCATGAAGACCCGATCGATCAGACCTCCTTTAAAACCGGCAATCATCCCGAACGGGACGCCGATGATAACTGCGGCAAACAAAGATAAGAGGCCGTAGCCAACCGTCAGCTGTGCGCCAAGCAGAAGGCGCGTCAATACATCACGCCCTAGATGATCCGTCCCTAACGGATGTTCCATGCTCGCCGGCCATAGCCTTTCTTCCAGATTGACCAGTGCCGGATCATGTTTCAGAATAAGAAAGGTGTAAGCCGCAACGGCAAGGACTGTCGCCATCACTGTAAATAGGACGGGCATTCCCCAGCGCCTCTTGGATTTTTCTTTGATAACTAACTCCATTTTCCATGTTTCCTTTCCTTCAGTCTTAGCTCCGGATTTAAATAACGATAAGATAAATCAACGGCACTATTAACCATGAATACAATGATGGCCATGACCAGCAGGTACCCTTGGATGACTGGATAATCCCGCGACCGAATCGAGTCCACGACCATCTTACCTATGCCCGGATAGGCAAAAATAACTTCAATCACGACTACACCGCCGATCAGGCTGCCAAGGCTGACGCCGAATACGGTAATGACCGGGGGCAAGCTATAACGAAATGCATGGGCAAAGAATATCCGCATCTCTGAAATCCCCCTAGATCGGGCAGCCCTGATGAAATCATGACTGAGGGAATCTATCAAACTCGAACGCAGCAAACGGACGTACACACTTGTGATGGCCAGCCCCAGCGTGACCGACGGCAGAATCAAAGAACGAAACCCGTCCCTTCCCATCGTTGGAAGGGCTCCCCATCGTACCGCAAATAAATCTATCAAAAGCAGCCCCAGCCAAAAGCTAGGAATGGCTGCCCCCAATAAAGAAACGGCCCGGCTGAATTGATCGATCCAGCTCCCCCTGTACAAGGCAGCAAGCGAACCTAACGGAATCGCTATACCAAGCATGACAAGCAATGCACCAACCGCCAGCTCAAGTGTTGCAGGCAGCCCGCTCATGATCATTTCCATCACAGGCTGATTCGTCAGGTAGGAATGCCCGAAATCCAACCGGATAAAGTCCGCAAACCAATTGCCATACTGCACGAACAGCGGATCATTGAACCCTAATTCTTCACGAAGCTCATTGACTTGCTCGTTTGTGACCGACACATCATCCACTTGGAGTATCGAGAGAACCGGGTCGCCTGGAGCAAGCCTAACAAAAAGGAAAGAAATGAATGTAATCACAAGAACAAAAATCGCGACCTCAATGAATCGGCGGACTAAGATGCGAAGCATTCACTTCACATCCAATTCATTCGTCAGCATGTAGTATTCGCTTCTCGAAGTGATCCAGTTTTTAACTTTATCGGCATCATAAGCAACAAGTGTATTCGGATGTAAAATGAATGAATTATACACTTGTTCATCCACATACATCGCAATTTCCTCAGCTAAATCCGAGCGCTCCTCCTGCCCGACCGTCACGTTCAGCTCATCAATCAGGGACGTCAGGCGATCATCATCAGCCCCACTGAAGTTCAAGGCACCCTTTGGATGATAAGTAGCATTTAAATAATAACCGGCATCCCCTCTCGGAGCCGTTAAATTGCTGTAGGTCGTTAAATCCCAATCGCGATTGGAAGCCATATACTCTTCAGGGATTTCTATTTGCTTGATTTTCACATCAATCCCCAACTGACCGGCATCCGATTGAAAAACTTGGGCAATTAACGGCAGGTCGGCACGTGAACTGTATGTAAGTAGTGTAAACGTTAACGGTTTACCGTCTTTTTGCATGACACCATCCACTTTCTTATATCCCGCCTGATCAAGAAACGCCTTAGCGGCTTCCATTCCATTGGCTTTTTTCGGATAATCCGGAGCAAAAGAGAAAGTGGATGGGAATGGCCCCGTCGCCACTTCTGCATGACCATGTAAAATCGTTTCCGCAATGGATGAACGATCGATCAAGGCATCAACCGCCTTCCGCACGTGTATGTCCTGCAATGCTTTACGTTCCAAATTCATCGTCATTTGATGTACGCGGAAAGTCGATGTCGATTCAACCTTCACACCATCTTTCGCCTCTAAATTTTCCAGGCTTTCCACTTCCGGACGGAAAACAATATCAGCGTCTCCCGATTCAAGGGCAAGAGACCGTGCATTGGCATCTTCATTAAACGAAAACCTGGCTCTCTCAAGCTTTGCGGCTCCATCCCAGTAAGACTCATATCGGATTAAATCAACAGCCGTACCTGGTATGAATTTCGAAACGGCAAATGGCCCGGTTCCTATCGGCTTGTTTATATAGTCACTTTCCTTCACATCAATAATCGATGTATTTGGATGAACCAATTCAGAAGGAAACTCAGGAAAAGGAACCTCCGTCTTAATGGTCAGCGCATTCCCGTCCGCTTCAATCGACTCAATCCGCAAAGCATTCTTGATCGCCGGACTATCTTTCATCGCCCTCTCCAAGGAAGCCTTCACCGCTTTGCCATCCATCGGCTTTCCATTCTGAAACGTCACACCCTCCCTTAATTCAAAATTCCATAATTGACCATCCTTGCTATCCCAGCTCTTCGCCAGCCAAGGTTCGATGGTCAAATCCTCATCATTGAGATGGACCAATGTCTCAGTGATGCCAGCCCTAAGCGACACATAACTAGTATCAACATTCGGATCAAGCGAGCTAGTCGCAAAATTAAAAAGCAAGTTCACTTCTTTCTTCCCTCTTGCTTGATCCTTCGCAGACTCGGTGGAACAAGCAGCCAAAAGAAAGAATGATAAACATGCAATAAAAATCAATTTACATTTTCTGAACACGATATATTTCCCCCATTACCTCAACTATTTTTATTGGCTGTTTTAAAATCGTATTGATTACGATTTAGATTACAGCTTTACCATCATGACAAACGACGTAACACATCGCCGATTGCTTATCCGAAATCAAACTATGTAACCCTCCTCGAGAGTAAACATCCATTCACGAGTAAATGTGCTAAACTCACGAGTATTTGCTCCAAACTCACGAGTATTTGCTCTAAATTCACGAGTATTTGCTCTAATTCACGAGTATTTGCTCTAAACTCACGAGTATTTGCTCCAAACTCACGAGTATTTCCTCCAAACTCACGAGTATTTGCTCCAAACTCACGAGTATTTGTTCTAAATTCGTGAATAACAGCTCTAAATCTCTTGCAATAGCACCAAATTATTAAAAAATGCACCAAATTCTCGATTTATTGCACGAATCCTCCTTTTTCAATCCATTCCTTCAGCCCTTTTCGTCAAATAAATCAAAACGATTACGATTTATACTTTAAAACACTCTCTCTTGTCTTGACTGTCTTCCATTATAAAACGTAATGATTACTGTTTACAAGGTTTTTTTGAGTTTTATAGATTATCGGATGCCAGTTCCTTCTATAGGTTGGCTTTTTGATTAAGTAAAAAACTCCTGAAAAAGATTTCAGGAGTTCTTCTGCTTTTATTTCAAGTTGTTGTAGTGGTTGATGACTTCTTCGGTTATTTCGCTATTCTCGTCCAATCCGCTAACTTCCTTAAGTGCTGAAGCTACACCGTGTTCTTTGATCATCGTTTGCAGTTTAAGGGCTTCTTCATCTTCGTTAAAATCAAAGAGTAAAGCGGCCGCTATCGCTTTCGCCAGATTAGTATAGGATAGGCCGGCTTTCTTTGCTTCTACGGCAGGACGCACGAGACGGTCGTTTGGCCCGAGTTTACGCAGCGGTGAACGTCCGACTCTATTCACCGAGTCATTAAGGTAGGAGTTTTTAAAACGATTAATGATTTTTTCGATATACTGCTGATGCTCACCTGCATCCAAGCCGTATTGCTTTATTAAATAGGCGCCCGTTTCCCCTAGGGTTTTCTTGACTTGCTCCACAATGCTTGCGTCTTCCAATGACTGGTCTATGGTTGATTTTTTATTTTTGAGATAACCGAGGTAAGCAATGACGGCATGTCCTGTATTAACGGTAAACAGTTTTCTCTCAATGAATGGCGCGAGTTCTTTTACAATGGTCATCCCTTCAACGGCAGGTATGCTTTCCTTCGTTTCAACGACCCATTCATAATAAGGTTCCACCAAAACATCGAGTGATCCTTCGTTATTTTGGATAGGAACGATGCGATCGACTGCTGAGTTGAAGAAGTATACTTTATCGGCTAGTTTTTCCTTAGTAGCTTGATCCAGGTTTTCCAAAATGTAGCCTTCTAATAGGTCTGTTGCCGATATTTGGTTTTCGCAAGCGATCACATATAGTTTTTCATCGGTTTCCTTCACTCTTGATGCCAATCCTTTTGCAATTAAAGGAGCGATATGAGGCAAAATATTGGGACCGATAGCAGTGGTGAGGTAGGTTGCTTCGGAAATTGCTTTAATGACTTCCTCTTCCTGCTTTAAACTGTTTAAACCCGAAACATTTTCTACTGTGACTGATTCTTGTTGATCAGTGGCCAGTTTGACTTGATATTGCTTTTTATCATTTAACTGATCGATGATTTGATCAGCTATATCTACAAATGTCACATGATATCCAGATTTTGAAAAAAGTGCTCCGATAAATCCTCTTCCAATGTTTCCTGCACCGAAATGTACTGCTTGTTTCATTACAATCATCCCTTTATCAAGTTAGTATATAAATAATCCAAAAATATGGCTTCCAGCCTTCTTCTAATCATTTCTTCGTCCGAAGATGAAAAAATCATGATGGATTCATTGCTTTCAATTAAGCTTGAACTTATTAAGCTGACGATTTCCTGCTGCTTCACACTCAATTCTTCAGGTGCCAGCATCAGCAGTAAATTTTTCATATGGACGTCATTACCGTCCATACCTTTGACCAGACGATATTCCTCCAGGTGGGCCACCTGGAATATCAGTTCTTTTACATTCTTATGTCTCGTATGGAAAAGGCCCATTCCCGTGCCGGGAATGCCTAAACCGCCCTTTTTTTCCCGTTCCTTCAAGGATCTGACCACATCATCCGCACCCATCAGCAGCTCTTCCGTTTCAGCCATCCCCACCATTTCTTCGATGATTTCTGGATGTCCTTTCCGATGCGGCAGCCGATAAAACCGGAAATTATCCATGATCGACTCGATGCTCTGCTGGGCATCTTTCAATTCCTGCAGCACTTCTTTCAGTTCGCCATCCTCTTTTTTGGTCACGGTATCCTTATGGGATGACTGAATGCCATAACGCTTATTCTTCGTGAAGTTTTCGATATTCTTCCTTAAATAATTCCTGATGTTCAAAATATTCTCTTCACTCAATAGAGGGGATACAAGGATATAATCACTATCGATATACGGAAGCCGGACGGTAGAAATGATCACATCATAGTTTTTCAGACTGCCCTGCTGCTGGATGTCTTTAATCGTCTTGATTTCTACAGTCTCGATTTCGATGATTTCCTTTTTGATCCGGCTTGCAAGCATCTTCGACGTACCGATACCTGTCGGGCAGACGATGAGTGCCCTTATTGATATTTCTTCCTCCCGCAGCACTAATGCAGATCCGAAATGAAGGACGATGAAGGCTATTTCATCTTCAGGAAATTCTTTTATTTCTTTAAATCCCTTTTCCAGACTGGTCTTCACTGCCAAAAAGAGAACCGGGTACTTTCGCTTAATATCTTCGGTTAATGGGTTGTACAATCCCATTTCCTGTTTGATTCGGAAAAGCGATGGTTCCATATGGGCAAGGAGCCCCTGATACAATGGGAAATCCTTTGTCAAATCGATTTGCAGTTGTGCCGAAACATCTTTTATCAGGTTTCTTATCAGCTGGCCAAGCAATACACTGTCATAGGGAACGGCATCAGCCGCATGAAGCTTGGAGCCTTTAAGGATGGCTGCAAGGTAGCTTATATCATCGATGGTAAAAGAAACTTCCAGCATGGTGCTGAGTTCCTTGCCTATTTTATTCATGAGATTATTCTCATCGGAAAGTTCGCTTATTTTATTGAAGTCCTTCTCCAAAAAATATTGGCTTTCATTCCTTTGCAGGGTTACATAAATATGTACAATTAACCCTATATACCCGCTATCCGCCAATCGGGAGTGGGCACTGTTAAAAGTTGAGTTCAGCACCCCATCGATAGCCAGAAGATATTCGGGATCGAAATAGTCGAGGATTTTCGCTTCTGGGAATTTTCCTTCTTGCAGCAAAAATAAACTTTCAATCAGCTCTTCATTAAAGAAGTGCAAGAAATAGGCTGCCTGGGCTTTCCGTTTATTTTCTTCGGTGCCGGCTAGCTCTATTCCGACTCCCCTTTTTCTGGTAATCACGATATTAAAATTCTTTAACCATTCGGTCAGTTCGTCCAAATAGGTTGTAAGAGTCGTAATGCTTATAGCGAGATCCCCCGCAAGTACTTGAGTTTTATACGATTCTTCCTGCAGTAAAGCTAAAAGAAGATGCAGTTTTCTTTCTTGTGGCGTTTGATCGATCGGATGATTGCCCATCAGATGCTGTACAAGCCGAAAGACTTGTTCATTCTTCCCGTCGATGGACAGTCCCTCATGTGTATTGCGTGTTAAATGCAACTCGAATGATTGCAGGATTTTTTCTATGGACTTCAGATCGCGTTGAACCGTCCGGACACTAACATTCAATTGTGTCGCAATGGATAAGGCTGTATGTTTTCCTGAAGTTTTTATGATCAATTCTATGATTGATTTTTCCCTTGAAGTAATATACATGCTACCAACTCATTTCTGGTGGAGTAACACGAGAAAATACTGAATAGAAAAGCGTATAACGCTTTTCTATTCTTGGTTAAGAGTATTTAATTATTTTCTACACTTATAATATCCATCAATTCCCTGGCTGATGTGGCTTTAACCATCTTTTCAATATTCTCCATGTCAGAGCATGTAACTGCAATGCCAGATAGAATTTCAAGATGTGTCCCGTCCTTGCCGGCAATGCCGAATATCAATCTTGCCTTTTGGCCGTCAAAGTCGACACCATCAGGAATTTGTAAAACGGTAAATCCGGATTTAAGGACATCTTTCTTAGCTTCCTCGGTTCCGTGCGGAATGGCTACATCATTCCCCATATATGTTGAAGTCAATTCATCACGGGCAATCATCGCTTCAATATAACTTTCCTTAACGTAACCTGCATTGACCAAAGCTCTTCCCGCAAAGCGGATCGCTTCTTCCTTATTGGCGAATTGTTGATTAAGGAAGACATTTTCTTCGCGAAGCAATTCATTACCTTCCTGCTCATCCTCGTCGATGCCAGGCTCGATTGAGTGTTCACGAACACCGGGAACCTTCTCTTCCGCATCTTCGACGATTTCATGCAGCTCATCGGTACCGTCATCCTGAAGCCGTGCAAGCAATGAATCGTATTCAGGGCTTGATAGGAAATTATCGACGGATACATGATAGGCATTCGGCACTTTATTCTGTGCCCTTGGAGTTAACTCTTCCTGTGTAATGACGATTTGTGCATCAGCAGGAATGTTTGAGATTGCCGTATTTGTAACAGTAATATTCAATCCGGCTTCCTTCACCTTCTTGCGAAGCAGCGAAGCCCCCATCGCACTTGATCCCATCCCGGCATCGCAGGCAAATATTATTTTGCTGACGTTTGTTGGCATCGTTCCAGGATCTGAAGCGAATACATCGGCAACAGAGCTTTTCTTGCCTTTCATTTCTTGCATTTTTTTCGCGGCATCTTCAATATTCTCTTCAGATTGCTTTCCTGTTTTCAGGATGAATGCACCGACGATGAATGAAACAAGGGCGGCTACGATGACGCCTGCAAAGTTAGCAATATATGCACCTGCATTATGCGGAGTTACCGCTGTAATGGCAAGTATGCTGCCTGGAGATGCTGGAGCGAACAATCCTCCGCCCAGTAGGACCAAAGTGAAAACTCCACTCATGCCTCCAAGAATGACGGCTAAGAATAACATCGGCTTCATTAGGATATAAGGGAAATAAATTTCATGGATCCCGCCGAAGAAATGAATGATGGCAGCTCCTGGCGCCGATTTCTTCGCCGTTCCCTTTCCAAAAAAGCAATAAGCAAGCAGTACGCCGATACCTGGTCCTGGATTCGATTCCAGAAGGAACAGGATGGAAGCCCCTGTTTGTTTAACTTGCTCTACACCAATTGGTGATAGTACACCATGATTGATGGCATTGTTCAAGAACAAGACCTTGGCAGGCTCGATCAGAATACTTGTCAACGGCAGTAAACCTGTACCGACAAGCCAATCGACTCCTGCTACAAGCCAGCCTGTAAATACGTCAACAGCAGGCCCGATGGCCAAGAAGGATAGAATGGACAATAAGCCGCCAATAATCCCCGCCGAGAAATTATTAACAAGCATTTCAAAACCTGCTTTTATTTTCCCTTCAATCAATTGATCGAATTTCTTGATGACATAACCGCCGAACGGTCCCATTATCATGGCTCCAAGGAACATCGGGATGTCAGATCCGACGATGACGCCCATTGTCGCAATGGCACCGACTACACCGCCGCGGTGGTCATGGATTAGCTTACCGCCCGTATACCCAATTAAAAGCGGCAATAAAAACGTAACCATCGGTGTAACCATTTTGGCAAGGCTTTCATTTGGCAGGAAACCAGATGGGATGAATAGGGCAGTGATTAGCCCCCATGCTATGAAAGCTGATATATTCGGCATGACCATTGAACTTAGAAAGTTACCGAACTTTTGAACTGCAACTTTTATATTAAAGTGAGCCATTTTTGCTCTCTTCCCTTCTTATTAATATAGTTTCCTTTAATCTTAAGGTACGTACATCCCTCATTCAATAAAAGAAAAAGCTAACTTTGTCGCGAAAGAGAAGACAAACATAATGTATCTCACTTTTCCAGATTTATTCAGCGCTTGATGCAGACAGAAAAGAGTCCCGTTCGCCAACGTGACGAACGGGACTCTTAGAGCTTTATAGCGGGATGATTCCCAATAGGACGCAAACCACTATCATGACAAGCGTCGATCCGCATGCCCATTTCAGGAAAGTGCGCTGCAAGGCACCGAAATCTTCCCCTACCATTCCAACCAATAGATAGGTAGATGGAACAAGCGGGCTTAGTAGATGGACAGGAAGCCCCAATAGTGAAGCTCTGCCGATCAGGGCAGGGTCAATTCCATAAGCAGCTCCCGCTTTAGCAAGCAATGGGAGCACCCCATAATAAAATGCGTCATTAGACATGAAGAACGTAAAAGGTGCTGAGATGATGGCTGTGATGACAGCAAAATGTGCGCCCATTTGATCTGGAATATGCTGAATCAAAGAGTTTGCCATGGCATCGACCATCTCCGTGCCGGCAAGGATTCCAGTGAAAACACCTGCTGCAAAAATCATCGAAATAACAGATAAAGCATTGTCGGCATAGTTTGCTACACGTTCCTTCTGATCACTGAGTTTCGGATAGTTAACTGTAATGGCAATCGCGAAACCTACCATGAACAGAACCGCTGAAGGCATAAGTTCCATAATCAGCGCAACCAGCAGTGTAAGAGTCAATGCGTAATTGAATATGATCAATTTAGGCCGTTTAAGATAAGCATCTTCCGTTGCAGCCGCGTGCTGTGCCACAGCATGATAATCGACTTCAATGATCCCGATTCTCTTTCTTTCTTTTTTACCCAGGCAATATGCCATGAAAAGGACGAATAGTACTCCGCCAATCATCGCAGGAATGACAGGGGTGAAAACATCGGACATTTCAAGTTTTAAAGCGGTCATCACCCGTGCTGTAGGGCCTCCCCAAGGAAGAAGGTTCATGACTCCAGATGACGAAACGGCAATACCGGCCAATACTAGCGGTCTCATTCCAATCCGTTTATATAGCGGAAGCATGGCTGAAATCGTTATCATATATGTAGTCGTACCATCTCCATCCAAGGAAATCAGCAAAGCCAGGACTGCCGTGCCGATGGCAATTTTCACCGGATCTCCTTTTACAACCTTAAGAATCGTATTGATGATCGGGTCAAAAACCCCAGCATCAATCAAAATGCCAAAGAAAAGGATCGCAAATAAAATCATGATTCCCGTTGGCGCAACGTCTTTGATGCCTTCCAGCGCCATCTCACCCATTTTACCGCCAAACCCGCCAATAAGTGCAAAGGCACTTGGTACTGCAATCAAAGCTATCATGGCTGAAAGTCGCCCTGTCATAATTAAAATCATAAACACTACTATCATCAAGTATCCTAATAAAGCGAGCATATCTATCACTCCTATCTTCTAATAAGATAAAGTGTATATGAAACCGCTTCATTTGTAAGCGTTCTCAATTTATTGTGTTTTAAAACTATTTTGTTAATTGTGTTCATTGTGTTCACGGAAGCGATTTTTCGAGGATGAACCGAGCGCCACTCCCCGGGTTGAATGGCGCGTTCTTTAAGGAATTCAGCAATTATTTAGGCGCATTCATTCTTCAAATGATAAATTTGCCGGTCCGTCCAATAGGTCGCAGCCGTAGTCTATATTGGTCGTTGGTGTATCGATACTGACTTCCTCGAATTCCAATTCATCGATCCATACTTGGCCGCGTCCTGAAAGAAGGACCCCGAATGAAATGATGGCACTGTTTTCGGGTACATCCAGGACAATATAGTAATGGTTCCATTCCGTATCGTTGACGATGGGCCGATCCCCCATATTGTCGAATTGCAAAACATCCTGAAGCGCATTATCCACCCTCATCCATAAACCACAAAATCCATCAACACCTTTTGATTTTAAAAAACCCGACAGTTTCATTCTTTTACCAAGGTAATTTTCCGCCTTGAATTGCTGCATCATCGTTGCAAATTCCTCCTTGGATTCGGTAGTGACGGATTTCAGGAATCCTGATGCCTGGCCTTTATGGAATGTCTCCCGGTCAATTCCCATTTGATAATTGAATGGATGACTCCCGCTTACATTCCAGCCTTTTAATAATTGTTCGTTCTTCATCGTCATTTCCTCCTTTTGCAAGGTTAGTTTACTTACGAGTTTCCGATATTGCCCTGGCGGCAGGTCATAGTATTTCTTGAATGAACGAGTAAAGGATTCCTGTGTTTCAAAGCGGTAATATAAAGCAATATCGATTATTTTTTCATCGGTATAAAGCAGCATGTTAGCTGCATTGGCAATTCTTCGATATCGAATATATTCCGATACGGTCACACCAACCTCCTTGTGAAAAATACGATGATAATGAAACTTCGAAAAACCTGCGAATCGAGAGATGTTCTCCAAGGACAATTCGGCTTGTAAGCTATTCTCTATATATTCAATCGTTTTTTGGATGATGGGGCTATATCTCATTTCCGAACCTCCTTAAGAAAAGGATAACAGATTAACATATCGTTTTTTTTCATAATCTTTCAAACGATGCATCATAAAAAAAACACCTTCAATCTTGAAGGTGTCTCTCACTTAATTCTATTGAATTTTATAATATCTTCGCTCAGGTCTCCCCACTACCCCATATACGACTTCCGCTTTACATTTCTTAACGGAAATCAAGTATTCCAGATAGCGTCTCGCGGTTGTCCTGGAAGCACCGATCTGTCCGCTCACTTGTTCAGCCGACAAACCGATATCGCTTGCTTCGAGTACCTCTATCACCTTCGCCAAAGTGATTTCGTCGACCCCTTTCGGCAGGTCCTGCCCATCGTTCGATTCCAAAACGGATGAACCCTTTTTCAAAATGAGATCCACAAAATCCTGGTCTATCTCTTGTTTGGATTTCATCAGATGGACTTTCTTCAGATACTCTTCGATAACTTGGTTGAAGCGCTTCATCTCCACTGGTTTAATTAAATAATTCTCCACACCATAGTGAAGCGCCTTTTCCAGTTGTTCTTTATCCGTTGCCGCGGTAATCATGATGATATCCACATTCGGGAATTTTTTCCGTATGTCCGGAAGGAGGTCTGTACCAAGCTGATCTGGCATATAAACATCAAGCAAAAGCAGATCCGGGCTTTTTTGTTCCAAGATCCGAAGCGTTTTTTTGGCATTGACAGCTTTTCCGACCACTTCTATTTCATCAAAGTTTTTCAAGAATTTTTCATGGATATCCGCTACACGAAAATCATCTTCTGCGATGACTGCTCTTATCTTCTGCATTCTTTCCCTCCTCACTGTTCTTTAGGAAGATAAACGGTGAATATGGTGTTCCCATCCTCGCTTTGAACCTCGATGATGCCGCCCAGCTCTTTGACGACATGATCAGCATTCGAAAGTCCATAACCACTCGGACTTCCGCTGTTTTTCGAAGTGAAACCCCGATCGAAAATATGGGCGATGGCATCCTCAGGTATTCCTTTTCCGTTATCACTCACTTCAAATACCATATCATTTCCGATATCTGTGGCGAAAAATTTCACGAGCGGCTCCTCCATGCTTGAAACCGCTTCAAGTGCATTATCGATAATGTTGCCTAGAATCAATGTTAGTTGTGACAATTTTATATGATCCGGCAGTTTCTCTAGGTAGCTTTGTGCGTCTATTTCAAAGATGATCTTCTTCTCCGATGCTTTCCCGATCTTGCCAAGTAACAGGGCTTGTACCTTTGTATCCTTTATCTGTTCGAACACGACACGGTTCAGGGAATGCAATTCTGATGTTTCGCTTTGAATCATATCGATTGCTTCATCATATTCCCCTAATTGTATCAATCCTGATAGGACGTATAGTTTATTGGTAAATTCATGGGTTTGTGCCCTTAAATCCTCTGAATGCATCTTCACTTCCGATAATGTGTTGACCATTTCCTCAATTTCCGTTCGATCACGGAACGAAGCGACAACACCGCTTACCCCTTCACTATCGAAAATCGGCGTACAATTGACGATAACGGATTTGTCTTCCCATGAAATCTCCTTATCCACTTGCGGTTCACCGGACTTCAGCACCTCGAATAAATATTTCGAAGGAAATAGGCCATCGACGTTCAAATGGCGAACGGACTCTTTAATATCCAGCAATTTTTTTGCCGGCTGATTCATCGAGGTAATCAGCCCATTTTGGTCAATGGCCAGAATCCCTTCTTTCACCGATTGAAGCACTGCATTTTTTTCTTTATATAAATTGGCAATTTCAAATGGTTCCAGCCCCAGTGTATCTTTACGTATGCTCCTTGCCAGCATATAACTGCCAATGATCGAGATCATGATGGCCACTAAAGATACAATCATCTCCTTGGACAAATCCTTGAAAATTTGGGCGCGGACATCGTCCACCAAAAAACCGACGGAGACGATTCCAATTATTTTTCCATCCTCATTGAATACCGGTGACTTCCCCCGAATGGAAAGACCGAGTGATCCTGCCGCTTCGGAGACATAATATTCGCCTTCCCGAATGGCCCTGCTATTATCCCCGCCTTCCATCCGCTTCCCAATTTCGGAAGCCAGCGGATGGGAAAAGCGAATTCCCTCTGCATTCCCTACAACGATGAACTCAGCACCTGTTTCCCTGCGGATCTTTTCGGCAATCGGCTGGATGATGCCAGCGGGATCATCCGTCTCAAAAGCCTCTGTAACGGTAGGCATGAAGCTAATCGTCTTTGAAAGCTCCAACGCCAATTGACCTTTATCCTTCGCTATTTGCCTTCCTTCCATATAGGAAAAAGTAGTCGTCAATAACAGGATCAAAAACAGGCTCAACGATAGAACTAACCCGAGAATCTTGGTTTCCAGCGATACTTTCCTCATATTCAACAGCATCCTCTATTTTCATTTTCATTCACTAATTTTTATAGGAGCATAATGATTTTACCATTTCTATTAAATATTGAACATTGTTGGCCGTTTATTTCCTATTTTAAGAAAGATGAACACGCCGATGATGGTGCGAAGTTCAAGGAGCAGTTGTTTTCCACCTTGTAATCTTAATGATGTTTATCTTTGGACAATGCTGCTTCTGTCTTGAAAGCAAAACAATCTGAAACAAAAAATGCTCAAAGGAAACATTTCCTTTGAGCATTTTTTCAAAAACAGGTAAATGAATTGATTTGTCTTGTATCGATGCCAAAAATCGTCCAGAACCTGCCATTCCACCTGAAGCCGGCAACAGAACGCGGACCGACGAAGATGGGATAATACCAGAAACGTGCACCATTGTTTAGCCATATAAAAGTATTCCTGAACAGACAAAACGA
The DNA here is from genome assembly GCF_001054655.1 of Bacillus sp. 220_BSPC. Taxonomy (NCBI): domain Bacteria; kingdom Bacillati; phylum Bacillota; class Bacilli; order Caryophanales; family Bacillaceae; genus Bacillus; species Bacillus sp. 220_BSPC. The sequence goes on along the minus strand of NZ_JVPL01000159.1, from coordinate 8,111 downwards.
AATCGCACCTGGATCTATCGCAAATGTTGAAGCCGATTGCTGTTGGGGAATAAACGCTGGCGGAGGGGCTGTCGGTGCTTGCGAACCCGGCGGTGGTCCTGGCTGACCCGGAAATTGAGGTAAACCAGGTATGCCCGGAAATCCGGGTAGACCGGGAAACTGCCGTTCAAGAAATACTTGATCTTCATAATGATACGTTGGGTACATAAACATGGTCATTCACCTCTATAAGATTGAATGTAATAAGTTATGAAAAATGGACCCGACGTGTTTGGGCTGGAAATTAAATTTAACTTAGAAAATGGAGATATATCGACGTAATCTATAGTTTTATCTCCGAATACGGGGGATATATCAACGAATTCTACTGTTTATCTCCGAATATGGAGATATATCGTCGAAATTTATTGTTTTATCTCCGAAAATGGAGATATATCGACGAATTCTATTGTTTTATCTCCAAATATGGAGATATATCGAGAACCTTGCTAGTATTTCTCAGGAAATGATGATATATCGACGAATCTTGCTGGTTTTTCTCCGAAGTAGATTCAATAGAGCAATCTCCATAAATAGAAGGTTGCATAGGATTCCCAGTCAGCCCATGCTTTTGAAAGTTTCCGGATTTCAGCTTTCGTTGGTTTTGCTTCTGTTTGCATGAGAAGTTTCATGGAATTATGCAGCCCGACGTCATCGATGGGAAAGGCTGCTGGAAAACGCAAACAGCGCATCAAGACATAGTTCGCTGTCCACGGACCGATTCCCCGTATGTTGGTCAGCATTTTTTCAGCCTCTTTTACATCCTTTGCATTCAATAGCTTTTCTTTAGTAAGTTCCCCTTCTGCAATCAGTTGAGCAACACCTATTAAATATTCACACTTCTTTACGGTCATCCTCAAATCGGAAAAATCTTCTACGGTCAATTTCGCGATCGCATCAGGTGTCGGAAACAGCCAATATTGCTTTCCTTCGAATTCAACATATTCACCAAATCCCTCCACAAGCCTCCGTTTCAAGGTATAGGCATAAGTCAAGTTAATCTGCTGACCAAGTATTCCCCAGGCAACCGCTTCAAATAAATCAGGGATGCCCATATTTCTCAAGCCGAAGAATTGGCTTACCGGCTTTTGCAATAAAGGGTCCTTTTGGGCCAATTCATAAAAAGGAAGCAGATTTGTCTCAAGATCGAACCAGTGACGAACGTATTGGGAAACAGCATTCTTTACCTGATTATCCATCGGTGCAGTTCGTCCTGGAAAACGAACGTTCAGCTCCGTTTCATCCACCGCACTGATTTCTACTAAAAGTGTCTCGTTTTCGACAACCAGTGCTCGATAAATCTTTTGATCAACAATATCGAACAGACATTCATTGGAGGATCTTGATAAATATTTAAGATTTTCCGAAAAACTAAACTCTTTTGGTGCATGAATTCTCAATTCATTCATGCCTTCATCATTTGATAATGTCTCTTTCATTCTGCTCCCTCCTTTAGCTTTATTCTAATGACAAACCGATACGTTATCTTGCTCTTTCATTTAACTCCCTAATTTTAACAAATTTTATTGAACAATTACGTTATCTTGCTTTTATATTATCAAAATGTTTGTATATCAACCCTTTCTTGTATACTAAATGGAGAGGTGAATGTAGTGAATCCGAAAAAAGCAGATTTCCCGAATGAGTATTGGAAAGCTATTATAGATTGTGATGCAGCATATGATGATCATTTTTTATACGGGGTAATTACGACAGGCATCTTTTGCAGGCCCTCCTGTAAATCAAGGGTGCCTAAAAAGGAAAACGTGAAGATCTTCAAAAATGCCATGATGGCTTTGGAAGAGGAGTTCCGGCCTTGTAAACGATGTAAACCGGAAGGACTGAATGTGCCGACAGAAGAATGGGTTGAACAAATAGCCGAATGGATCGACACCCATTACAGCGAACCCCTCACTTTGAACAAATTGGCGGATATTTCCCACGGCAGCCCGTATCATTTACAACGATCATTCAAGCGAGTGAAGGGAATATCGCCCACTGAATACATTCAGCGGCTTCGCCTTGAAAAAGCGGTGAGGCTGCTGGAAACCTCCGAACTGCCGATAACTGAAATAGGCTTCGCTACCGGGTTCTCCAGTACGCCCTATTTCATGACGTTATTCAAAAGGAAAATGGGGAATACCCCTTCAGGATATAGGAATGCTTATCTCAAAACTCAAGCTTTGGAGCGTGAAGCAAATGAAGAATGATAAAAAACAAACCATTGACTGGTCCATATTGCATTATGATAAGTGGCAATTATATGTGGCCAGGACGGAAAAAGGGCTTTGCTATGTAGGCTCTCCCGGTCAAACGTATGAAGAACTGAAGTCCTTGATGCAAAAACGCTTTCCAAATGCGAACCTTGTTGAAAATAAAAAAGCATTAAATCCCTATCTAAAAGAACTACAAGAATATTTCGAAGGAACCAGGCAGACTTTCTCTCTTCCCGCAGATATAAAAGGCACCCCCTTTCAACAAGAAATTTGGGCAGCGCTGAATCAAATACCCTATGGACAAACCTGTTCCTATTCCGATATTGCCCAAATCATCCAAAGACCTGCAGCTATTCGGGCGGTTGGTACGGCCATTGGCGCCAACCCAATTCTGATCACGGTGCCATGTCACAGGGTTATCGGAAAAAACGGGGCCATTACCGGCTACCGTGGAGGTACGGAGATGAAACGATATCTACTTCAATTGGAAGCACAATCTGACCGCAAAAAAAGCATCCGGCTATAAGGATGCTTTTTTGCGTTTTTGTTTTTTAGTACCAAATAGTCACCGCTTTATTATAGGCATCACTATTTGGAATCGCATGGATCCCTTGGGCCTGTGCTTTGCGCGGGTCATAATCATATACCATTGGTGTATAGCATGAGGTCTGCCCGATATTCACAACACCATTGCCCCCGGAACTTGAGCATGTATAGGCCTTACCATCAGTACTTCGGACTATTCTGGCATCCGCTTCATGATTGTATACGGCGGGGCGTGTTACGGTCACTTTTGCCCACGCGGTTTTACACACAGTGCTGTATTTCAATTCTACGTACGAATTGGAATCGATCCATTTTTTATCCTTCGTTACCGCCGAATTTGCACAACTATTATAGTATGGACTTTTTCCATCATAGGTGTGTGTTTCGGCCAGTGCTTGATTTTTTCCAAATCCAAAGTCGACAATAAACATCGACAGTGTCATCACCATGGATAAACCTATCATTTTAAGCTTTTTATTCAATTCATTCATCCTTTCTTTGCAAAAATATAGATGAAGGTTTTTCTTTTTTCATTAATACCAGTCGGTTTCACCTGCTGTATATGGCCAAAAGGCTACCGCTTTTGCTTTTCGCGGATCTAAATCATATACCATCGGTGTATAGCATGACGTTTGACCTTTATTTATTTCACCATTTCCTCCAGGAGATGCACAGCTGAATTGTTTATTATCAGTATTGCGGACAACCAATGCCGTTGCCTCACCATCTGCTTTAGCCGGTCTGCTTAGAGTGATCTTCGCCCAGGCGGTTTTACACACAGTGCTGAATTTCAACTCCAAATTGGCAGAACCGCCATTGGCATAAATTTTCACCGACTTCTTCGTGACAGCGCTATTCGCACAACCATTATAGTAAGGACTTTTTCCATCATAGGTGTGTGTTTCTGCTGAAGCTTTGCTCGCAAAAGAATCAAGGGAGCCAAAAAGGACTAAAGAAGCTACAAAAAATGAAATGCATAAAACCATTTTTTTCATTATTTCACTCATCCCCTTAACAAAATTTATACACTGTTCATCTTACAATTTTGTAATATTCTTACAAGTGATAAATTCCCTAGTTCATGAAAAACTACATCCCCGCCCTTACGTTGCAGCCCGGCATCATCATTACAGTCTGGTGTGTCTCGCTTTATCAGCTGAATCATCACAGAGACAAAGTCATTATCCCTATGAGCCATTCAGGACAAAATAAGGTAACAACTAAGAACTTATGCGTATCAAGCTGGAACAAAACGAGCCAATAGACTGCCGTTGATCGGGAAAGATACAGGTCGATATACTTAATGTTTTTTCAAGAAAAAGAAAAGCCCCGACAAAACTCGATTCGTTTTGTCAGGGCTTTATTTTCATTTAGCGAGGTTTTCTCTGATCAATCTAATGATGCTTTCATAATAGGAACGATCATGCGGAACGAACTCATCCCGTCCAACAAATCGATCGATCATCATCCTGCGGCCTTCGTGATTCATTTCAAATCCCTTAATATTCACTTTGTCCTTCGCTTCGGTCCAAAGCTCTTCGAAGTCATTCAGCACAACCTTCACCATCCCGGAAACCTCTTCTGGCTGCAGGGTGAAATCATCGAAGCCATGTGCACGTTCATATAGAAAGACGTTTGCCAGTTCTTTGTCGATGAAACCTTCTGTCGTTTGATGGTATTCAATAATCCCTAATGGAACCAACTCGTCAAAGGAAACGTCAATGCCTAGCTCTTCTTTTATCTCCCTTACTCCGTCGTATACCGTTTCATGAGCCAATAAATGGCCGGCAGCCGTAATATCCCATAGATTCGGATAATCTTTTTTCATCGCACAACGATGCTGAAGATATAGGTAATCCACGCCCGCTTCCGAACTTGCGAACCAGCAATGGAAAACCTCATGCCAATGTCCCAATCTATGTACTTCCTCTCGCGAAGCCACGCCGGTTTGAATGCGATTGGAATCGAAAACTTTCAACAACTCAGTTTCCATTTGAGCTTCACTCCCAGCCCTTTTTTATAAAAAACCGCTTCAGCCTTTTTCTTTTCTCCAATTTTTCGGGTTTAAATAGCCTTTATATTTAGCGGCCACTTCTTTCCCGACCAAAAGCGCGCCTGCCCAAAACATCACTTCCGCAAAGACAATCGCACCTGTTATGACCCCAGCCTTAACCGCAGTCGAAAATGGCGTAAAAGGAGCTGCGACAGGAATGATCCAAGTGAGAAGGGAAATGATAAGGAACCCCATCCCTACTTTGTAAAATCTCGATTTCTTTATTTCCTTACTTTCTTTATCCAATTAAATAACCTCCGTCATGATGATTTTCATTTAATTACCCCGCCGAACAAATATACCATTGAATATATTCTTTTTTTATACGTTTGAATGTTCATTTCGTTTCATAAATTTGAGAAATAAAGATATTCCATTTGTGGAAAACTATTAATGAATTGACTTTACGATTTTTAATGGATTTAATATTCATATAACACTTGCATGCAGGAAAGGAAAATCCAATGTACATTGAATTCATTGCCACAACGATAGAAGATGCCCTAATAATCGAAGAATCGGGCGCAGACCGAATCGAGCTTGTCAGTTCTTTGGCCGAGGGTGGATTAACTCCAAGCCACGCCCTGATAGAAGCTGTCGTCAATTCAGTGAAGATACCAGTCAACGTGATGGTAAGGCCTCACAGCCAGTCTTTTTGCTATACGCAAAAGGATTTGGAAATCATGAAAAAAGATATCCAAATCATTCGATCACTGGGAGCGAACGGGGTCGTATTAGGTGCATTAAATGAAAAAAATGAAATCAATCGGCCATACCTCGAAGAACTATTGACCGTATGTGAAGGTTTGGAGATTACATTCCACCGAGCCATCGATGATACGCACGACCCTGTCATTTCAGCTGAAATGCTAGCACAATATCCAGAAATCACTACGATATTGACCTCAGGCGGGCATGGGGATTTCCCTGGCCGCATGAAAACGATTCAACAAATGAAAAGAGTCTGCGGCGACATAGCCATACTGGTTGGAAGCGGATTGAATAAGGATAATATCCTTTCTATCCATTCCGAACTGCATACCGGTCACTATCATTTCGGTACGGCTGTTCGAAAAAACAACAGTATCATCGAAGGAGTTACATTAGAAAAAGCTAAAGAAATCGTAAACTTGCTAAAGAATTAATGTTGGAAGGGACCATTTAACCGGTCCCTTTTTATGATGCAGAGCTTTTTTTTTTGTAAAAAGACCGAATCCCAAAACCAAAAAAACAGTGCCGCTAAAAGGCTGATTGCATAGTAATTCTTTGTAGTTAAAATATCCATGCTGAAGTCAAAATTAAGCACCGAACTATAAATGAATACGGCCGGCAAAGAGAAAAAAATATAAAGGCAAAAATAGTTTAAACTGAATTTTTTAGGATGTTTATTGAAAAGGACCTGTACCGGAACAGCAAATAATAAATAAGGGATAACGACATAAGAAGAAATCACGATAATGCCAATCACTCCCCAGGTACCCAGGCTGAATACAACCAACACCGTGGAAAGCGAAAGACAGGAAGAAGCTAGACTAAAAAAATAATAAGGAATCACATCGCTTAGCTCCGAAACCTTTTGACTGATTTTCCAAAGTTCCATTTTAACCAGTACCTCGCAGTCTACCATAATATAATGGGAATTTTTACATAATCATTATACTATATAAAATGGAGGTGTTTTTATTTTGGAGCTATATATCGAGTTATTCGTGTTTCTGGCCATCATCTTTTTAATCGTCCTTTCCAATAGATTCATACCCTGGTTGGTAAAATCTGCCATTGTCGTTTATTACTCTGTCATTTCCTATATCTTCATTACCACAAAAAATAAAATTGATGAACGGTATGAAAATATCACTCCTGTGCCTGACGCCTACTGGGATAAAAATTCAGCCTGGGTTGACACGATGACTGGTTATTATTCATGGTCCTTTTTAATCATTCTCCTGTTCATTTATTTTAAATGGTTCACAAGTGTGAAAAGTAAGGAAGCGAAGGGATGGGTGCTAATTAGTTTCATTCCATCTTTGGCCGTTTTTTTTACTTTTCATATTCATATTCAATTTTTCATACGGGTATAGACCATAGGGGTTGGCTATTGCCTGATATCCAGCTCCAATAAGAAGGTTGCCGGAGCGACCTTCTTATTTTGAAATTTCTTAATCTTGAGATTCAATTTTTGTTAGCATCAGCAAAATGCCCCATCGCATCACACATGAATTTTGCCAATCCTTCACCGTATTGATCGATATTTTTGGTGAAGCGTTGATCGTCCACGTACATTTGACCTAATCCTTTGAAAGCATCCAGCGAGTATGTGCCGAAGTTATTGTTCAAACAATCATACCATTCTTTAATGGCCTCTTGTGCCTCCTCCGACTTAGGCGAAGCATCTCGGATTGCCGCAAGTTTTAAATAGATCTCCGATACAACTTTCTGTGCATCTTTGGACATGCCCGCCACTTTAGCCTTCGACTCATCGACAGCTTTATCCCCCCAAAGCTTGCGAGCCTCTTCTTCATATGGATTCTGACTGAAGTCAAATCCTTCAAATTTCTCTTTATTCGTCATCTGAATTTCCCCTTTCATATGTTTGATCGATTTTTCGACCGTCTTAATTAATTTATCGAGCTGACTGCGTTTCTCCAGTAACATTTTTTGATGTTGCTTTAACGCATCTTGTTTATCAAACGAAGAGCTGTTTACCATTTGTTTTATTTCCTTTAATGGCATGCCAAGTTCCCTGAAAAACAGGATTTGCTGCAACATCTCAAGATTATCATTCGAATAAAGGCGATAACCTGCATCGGTTATTTCCTCCGGCGATAATAACCCGATTTCATCATAATAATGCAGTGTCCGCACACTAATGCCAACCAAATCGGCTAGCTCCTTCACTTTCATTGCCACTGCTTCTTACCTCCTTTCGATATCATTTACATTAAGGTATCACGCAACGTCAGAGTCAAAGGAAAAATGAAAATTTCCCGCCCAAATTTAAAAGACGATCCTTCCTAATGAAGAATCGCTGTTGGTAGAGTTCTCTCTTTGTAAAAGCTTCGGATTAAAGTCAAATCCAATTTACTTGTCCGCTATTGATGTTCATGCACTATGTAGTAAATTTCCCATTACTCGTAAGTTTTACGCATTTACTCGCGGGTTTCGCGCTTTTACTCGTGAGTTTGGGCTTTACTCATGAATTTCGCGCTTTTACTCGTGAGTTTGGCACTTTTACTCGTGAGTTTCGCGCTTTTACT
>NZ_JVPL01000158.1:0-18489 GCF_001054655.1 Bacillus sp. 220_BSPC | reverse complement strand
TTTACCCCTTTCAAAATCCCAGAAGACTGCGAGGTAGAAGATGAAAAATTGGTGTTGCTCGCTGATGCAGCATCCACAGCATTCTGGAGTGTAGATCACGCAGGTGTTAAATCTGGCGATACGGTTATCGTTTTAGGCTGTGGTCCTGTAGGTTTACTTACTCAAAAATTCGCTTGGTTAAAAGGGGCGAAAAGAGTGATTGCTGTCGACCATCTCGATTATCGTTTAGAGCATGCAAAAAGGACGAATAAAGTCGAAACCGTAAATTTTGCACAATATGAAAACACTGGCGAATACCTTAAAGAAATCACTAAAGGTGGTGCAGATATCGTTATTGACTGTTCCGGGATGAGTGGCAAAATGACTCCGATGGAATATCTTGCATCGGGTCTTAAATTACATGGGGGAGCCATGGGAGGGATTGTAATTGCGTCCCAAGCCGTGCGTAAGGCGGGAACCATACAAATAACAGGCGTTTATGGCGGCCGTTATAATGGATTCCCCCTAGGAGATATTTTCCAAAGAAACGTGGATATTAAAACCGGACAGGCTCCTGTTATTCCTTATATGCCCTACCTTTATAAACTAATATCAGAAGGAAAAGTAGATCCTGGCGATGTTGTAACCCATGTACTTCCAATTGACCAAGCAAAGCATGGGTATGAAGTGTTTGATACAAGGACAGATGGATGTATTAAAGTGGTCCTTAAGCCATAAAGATGGTTGTTTTCATTTGGAAAAATAGATTTGAAGGTATCAAACCCTTTTTTAACTTTTGGAAGTGATTTTTACTTCTGGATGAAATACGCATAGAAGAAGATTTAAGAAAAGTGAACACCCCTGTCTTGAGAGCTACATTTACCTTATTCAAATTAAGCACCAGAAAAGACGATTTTGCCCACGTTAAGGGAAAATCGTTTTTTTTTGTGCTCTAAGCTATCTTTTTTTGAAAGAGGTTTTTTCATTAAGTAAAACCCGCGACCTAAAAAAATTAAAGGGGCAATTTAGTTATTGGGTTTTTGTTATTTTTTACTTTTTTCGTTTGGATTTATTGCATATACTATTTCTTTTCTTTGGCGATCAAAATCAGAAAAGGTTATAGCATTAAGTGGATTCACTCAGCGAATCATTCAGCATATAGTCTTTCATGGTAAAATCCCTATCAATTGTGATAGGGATTTTAGTTTGTTACTTTGATTTAGCAAATGTTTTTTTTTTTAATTCAATCGATCCATCCATCATCTTTCAAAACAAGAGAAGCATCAAAAGGCTTCTTTTCTTTTGTCTTCGGTTTCATCCCTTTGATCTACTTGTTTACTTCTTGGTGCATAAATCTTTCACATGTTTTTCTATCCCTTTTTTTCCAAGCATTTGAGATGGGAATGTCTGTTTAAACCCACTTGAATATTCCGGAAATTTGATCAAAGCGATTACGATGACTGATATCCGAAGAAGATTATCCTCAATAGCTTCCAAGTATTATCTTTTTGTCCTCTCCAATAAACGATCTATGGAATCCTGTATGTGGCTGGAGATCGCAATCTCGGCTCTGTATACATCCCTTGTCCGGATGGCCTCAATGATTTCCATGTGTTCCGATGGTGCGTCTTTTTGGTCGATCTCACCTTTGACGTGATAAAACCGGCCTATATGAAGATGACAGTGCATGCCTTTATATGCTTCAAATAAAAACGGGTTTCCTCCAGCGTTCATGATGGCATGATGAAATTGTTGATCTAAATGAGTAAAATCTAGTATTTTTTTGTTGGAAGCACCTGTGTTTGTGGAAAACATTTCATCTGTAAGCGCGGCCATTTCTTCCGTCACGCTTATATTATTTAAGCGGATAATATTCCGGACCGCATGCGTCTCCAGTAATATCCGGGCCTCCAACAATTTCGCCATATTTTCAGTATCTAATATGTCACTGACCCGATACCCCTTATTTGGTTCTAAGATGACTAAGTTCTCAGAGTTCAAACGAGATAATGCTTCTCTGAGAGGTATGGCGCTAATGTTGATTTCCCGGGTTAAATGGCTGATATTGATTTTTTGTCCCGGCGATAAATCCCATTCAAAAATCTTTTCTTTTAATAAATTGTAGACATATTCCGTAGTCTCCCCGCGTTCTTTTTCCTTTATCATCGAAATGCCCCTAACTTAAAAAAATTTCTATGAGAAAAAGTGTTGTAACAAATTAAATTATAACTGAAGCAGCCCCTATCAATAAGATAAAGTGAATCCATATTGATATCAAGAATAGACAGTTTGGAAGGAGACCGCATAATCTGCTGAAAAGCTGCAAAAATATATCTTCCTTACTGATAATTATATATGATATTTGATATAAATTGGAGGAATTATATATAAAATCTTTAAAATAATTATGAAATATTTAATATAAATATATTGTCTACTGTTAAATATGCTGTATTAACGATGTTTTTAACTAATAGACTGAATCTTTTTAATTTTAATTATTTACATAATTGTATATTATGTGATATATTTTTGGAAACGATTACATATGATTTTGGGAATGGGATTCTATAAGATAAACAGTTTGCTAAAGAGCCATTGATAGGCAGACAAAATCATAAGTTTGGAACGAAAGTGCTTTATATTAAGCTTTTCCTGATTGGATTTGTTCCATCTATTAGCAGAAATAACTGTGAAGTGAAAAAATGTGATCGTTATTTTTCAAAGGAGGAATCTTCAATGAGCACATCGCTAAGTAGAAAAAATGCATTTTATGGCCATTTCATAAATGGGCAATGGATATCCGATCAACATACTATCGCTGTTATGAACAAATATAACAAAGAAGAAATTGGCCGGATTGGCAGGGCATCCCGCGAAATTGTTTCTGAAGCGGTGACCAATGCATTGGAAACCTTTAATACGAGAAAGCTAGATTCCAATCAACGATACGAGATTCTAATGCGTGCAGCGGATATCGCTAAAGAGAGAAAAGAAGAGCTGGCGATGATTCTGGTTCAGGAAGTCGGTAAAGTATTGAAGGATGCCAGAGGGGAAATCGATAGAGGGATCCAAACGATGATAGCTTCAGCGGAAGAAGCAAAACGGATTGCCGGTACAGGCGTTCCTTTGGGGCAGTCTGGAAACGACAATAAGATGGCTTTCACCATCAGGGTTCCTGTTGGAGTTATCGGTGCGATCACCCCATTTAACTTCCCGTTCAATCTCACCATCCACAAGGTGGCTCCTGCGTTGGCAGCGGGTAATACAATCGTGTTGAAGCCTGCTGAAATGACGCCGCTCATTGCATGCAAGATCGCAGAAATTTTTTCCGAAGCTGGATTGCCTGCAGGTTTTCTGAATGTGGTAAACGGGGTTGGGCAGGAAACAGGTCAATACCTTTTGGAGGATGAACGAATTGCGATGTTCACTTTTACAGGGAGTCCCGGCGTAGGCCGGCACATTAAGAGCAGTACGGGAATTCGTAAGGTTACCTTGGAATTAGGGAATAACTCCCCAAATATCATTCACAAGGATGTCCCTGATTTAGACAGAGCAGTTGAGCTCTGTGTCACGCGGGGGTATGTGAATGCAGGGCAAGCCTGCATCTCTGTGCAGCGCATCTACGTTCATAGAGATATCTGCGATGTGTTTGTGGAGAAGGCAGTCATGGTGGCACAGCGCTTGAAGGTCGGAAATCCTGCAGATCCTTCCACGGACATTGGTCCTATGATTTCCGAGAAGGAAGCAAGGCGTGCGGAAGAATGGATTCAGGAGGCTGGGCGTCTAGGGGCCAAAGTGCTATATGGAGGGAAAAGGAGGGAATCGATTCTGGAACCTACTATATTAATAGATGTGAAACCGGAAATGAAGGTAGTCTGCCAGGAAGTGTTCGCACCGGTGATCAGCATCATTCCTTTCGATAGCATCGAGGAGGCTTTCTGTCAGGCCAATGATACAAAGTTCGGCTTACAAGTTGGTTTATTTACATCCGATATCACTTTAGCCATGCGGGCAACACTGGAACTTCATTTTGGCGGTGTGATCATCAATGATGTTTCTACATACCGTGCTGACATCATGCCGTATGGCGGCGTGAAGGACAGCGGAATTGGCAAAGAAGGACCGCATTATGCCGTGCAAGAGATGACAGACGAAAAACTTGTCGTCATCAATCTTTAGACTTGGGAGGTAAGGAATATGAGAAATACATGGGATTTTTATTCTACCGAAAGAATCGTATTTGGAAACGGGGCAATCGGGCAATTGGATGTGATCCTCCAAAGGTTAAAGGCGAAAAACATCTTGCTCGTTACTGACCCAGGGATCAAAAATGCAGGAATCGTAGACAGAATTTCATCGTTGTTGGAACAAGCAAATTACGAAACAGTTATCTATGACCAGGTCGTACCGGAGCCTCCGGTAGATTCGGCGATGGACTGTTATAAGTTTGCTAAATCTCAAATGGATATTGATGCAGTAATTGGCCTTGGCGGAGGAAGCAGCATTGATATGGCGAAGATTGTCGCTTTGTTGGTCGCCCATGGCGGACACCCCTTGGACTATTATGGCGGAGAAAACCAGGTTCCTGGACCAATCGCCCCTCTTGTAGCGATTCCGACGACGGCTGGAACCGGTTCAGAAGTGACATCAGTGGCGGTATTGACCGATGTGGAAAATAACCTAAAAGTTGGTATCTCGGATAACTACCTAAGACCAACCGTTGCTCTGCTTGATCCAGAATTAACGTTAGGGCTACCCGCTTATGTAACAGCTTGTTCCGGAATTGATGCTCTGTCACATGCGATAGAGGCATACACAGCCAAACCTTCTGCATATATCCAGGCAGAAGGAAACATTTTATTCCAAGGTTCAATCCCCATAAGCGATACACTCGCCTACAGAGCTATTGAATTGATTGCAAAAAACCTGCCTCTTGCGGTGCAGCAAGGGAGCAATCTCGAGGCACGTTCCAATATGCTAATGGGTAGCCTGCTTGCTGGAATGTCCTTTTCAAATGCAGGTACAGCAGCAGCCCATGCATTGGCTTACCCAATTGGAGGGCTTGTGAAGTCGCCGCATGGAGAGGTGACCGGGCTCTTGCTTCCATATGTCATGGAATATAATGCAGCTGTAGAAACAGAAAAAATGGTGAGGATTTCCCAGGCATTCAATGTGAACTCGGATGGCCTCTCCGAAAAGGAAGCCGCTTTGGCTGCTTCAAAAGCTGTGCTTACCCTGCTTGGGGAAATTGGACTGCCTACAAAGCTGACGGAGATTGGGATCAAAGAAGAGGATATTCCCGAAATTGCTGAGAAAACCCTCCTAATCGATCGCCTGATTCGGAATAACCCAAGAATGCCAACCCAGCACAGTTTAGAAGAATTACTTAGAAAAGCTTTATAGATTGCTTTTAAAGGAACGGTGTCCCTGGAAGGTTAAGCATCATAACGATTCATGATGGATCTGCAGACCGGGGCGGAAAGGATTTCACCGTCTAATAGAATATAATTGGAGAGGAAGATGAAAATGTCTCTTATGCCTTTTACATATAGTATGCCGACACGGGTGGAGTGCGGTAACGGAATATCTGGAAAAACAGGGGAGCTAATTAGGGATTTAGGTGTATCGAGTGTGCTGATCATAACAGATAAAGGGGTTAGAGGAGCCGGTCTCTTACAAGGCATTGAAAGATCCCTTGCCTCGGCAAACCTTTTTTTTGAGATTTACGATGAGGTGGAGCCTAATCCATCAGCTCAAACAATCCAACAGGGGACAGTGTATCTTAAGCAACAAAAGATGGAGGCGGTTCTGGCTGTAGGCGGAGGAAGCAGCATTGACACTGCAAAGGGCATCGCGGCAATGGCTACTAATCCCGGCCATATCCTGGATTATGAAGGAGTTGGAAAGATTTCCAATCCCCCGCTCCCGATCATAGCAATCCCGACTACGGCTGGAACTGGCAGTGAAGCTACTAATTCGACAGTGGTAACGAATAAGGAAACCTCTTTTAAATTAGGTGTACTTAGTTCACTTTTGTTTCCAAAGCTAGCTATATTGGATCCTGCCCTTACATTGAATTTGCCTCAAGAGATTACTGCAGCTACTGGTATGGATGCTCTTACTCATGCAATTGAATCTTACACCTCCAAATCTGCCAACCCTGTCAGCAAGGCTTTCGCGATGCAGGCCATGAAGATGATCGGTGAAAATTTAACACGATCGTACTTTGTAGGAACGGACATGGAAAGCAGGGAAAACATGCTTGTAGCCTCCCTGTTAGCTGGTGCAGCCTTTTCGCAATCCCGACTGGGTAATGTACACGCCATTTCCCATACATTTGGAGGAGTCTTTAATATCCCGCATGGCATCGCAAATGCAGCACTATTGCCATTCGTCATGAGATTCAACCTGCCGGCATGTGAGGATCAGTATAGAGAAATTGCAATAGCTTTAGGAAGGGATGTAAGCGGTTTATCCAATGCGCAAGCTGCCGAGAAAGCAATCGAAACCATCATCGAAATGAATCGGAGCATGAATATTCCTCTTAATATTAAAGATCTTGGAGTCTCATTGGACGTTTTGCCGAAATTAGTGGAAGATTCCATGCGAAGCGGTAACGTGGTCGTTAATCCAAGGCTGACGAAGGCATCGGATATCCAACTGATTATAGAGAAGGCTTATGAGGGTGACTTTGAAGGATTTAATTATGGTAATCGAAATGCAAGCAGTGGAAAAAATTCAGAAACGGCCATCGTGAATATATAAAAACCATTCAATTTGAAAATCACCTGAATTTCAGGGGATTTCAAATCAGTTTCCCCTTTTTAACTTTTTTCGGACACATGGATTTCCCGCAGTATTTTTCTACCTGAATATAATTATCTAATGAGGTGACGTATGAAAAAGACCAATGGAAGATGGCTTGTAGTGGTACTCCTTTTCGTCGCAACAACAATCAATTATATGGATAGGGCAATTCTTGGCATTGCAGGACCCTCGATGATGAAGGATCTTTCGCTTTCGGCAGTAGAATTCGGGATATTGGGGTCAGCGTTCTTTTGGTCGTATGCCTTAATGCAGATCCCGGTCGGGGTAATCGTTGATAAATTGGGGGCACGCTTAACGTATTCGATTGCCATCGTTTGGTGGTCGCTCTGTACGGTGTTTACTGGAATGGGACGTTCGCTTGGCGGACTGATCGGTATCCGCGTTTTAATGGGAATCGGAGAGGCTCCAGCTTTTCCAACCAATACGCGCGTTATTTCAGACTGGCTGCCGTCACACGAAAGGGGCATTGCAAACGGGATATTTAATTCTGGTACAGCTATCGGGATTGGCATAACAACACCCATTTTAGCATGGATCATCCAGGCTTGGGGATGGCAAGCATCCTTTGTGGTAATTGGATCCATCGGTTTTGTATGGCTGGCATTCTGGTTATTCTTTTTCAAAAACCATCCAGAGCAAAGTAAGATTGCAAACGAGGCCGAAGTAGCCTATATCAAAGAGGAGCAAACTCAAACCGAAAAAGCGAAGACACTAAACTTCTCACCATTTAAATTCTTTAAATTCAGAAGTGTTTACCCTATGTTATACGGCTTGTTTGCCCATAACTATCTTACGTATTTAATGATGACCTGGCTTCCCACTTATCTTGTAGTCGAAAGGGAAATGACTCTTTTAAAAGCCGGTTTTTTTACGATGCTACCTTGGATCATGTCCTTTCTGGGAAATATTTTAGGAGGTGTGTTGTCGGATTTCTTAATTAAAAGAGGCTGGAATTCCATCAAAGCAAGAAAAACTGTTTTAACCATCGGAATGCTTTTTCCATTAGCCATAATACCGACTATCTATACAGACAGTGCCATAATGGCACTTACGTATATCTCAATAGCAATCGGCGGTGAAGGATTGGCTGCCGGTATTCTCTGGGCCACTGTTTCGGATGTTGCTCCAAAGGGTGCGGAAGGAAAGCTTGCAGGGCTGCAAAACTTCGTGGGGAACCTTGCTGGCTGGATTGCCCCAGTAGCAACAGGGATCTTAATAGCGAAATTCAATAATTTCAATATAGCCCTGATCATACCTGTAGTCATTTGCCTAATTGCTGCTGTGGGGTATACATTCGTTCTTAAAAATGAAAGGATTTCGATTAACACGGACATTGACGGGGGAACAAAAGTTTCAGGGCTATAATCTTTTTGTGTATATAATGAATCGCTTTGCAAATCCAACGAAAAAAGGAGACATATTCATGCTGAAAACTAGTGGATTGGTCAATTTAACTGAACTGAAAATGTATGTAAACGGTGAATGGACTGCAGCACATAACGGAGAAACTTTACCAGTAACAAATCCATCAACAGGGAAAGTTGTGGCAAGGATTCCAAGTGGAGGACGCCAAGAAACGCATGCTGCAATTGCAGCTGCTGAGGAAGCGTTTAAAACCTGGTCAAAACTGACGGCACAGGAACGCAGTAAATATCTTAAGAAATTGCATGACCTTATGCATGAATATAAAGATGAATTAGCAGAAATCATGAGTATGGAAATGGGCAAGCCCTTAATGGAAGCCCGGGGTGAAGTGGATTTTGCTGCAAGCTACCTGGAATGGTTTGCTGAAGAGGGCCGACGGATTTATGGGGAAACGATCCCTGCTTCTGCCGCAAATAAAAGGCTATCGGTGATCCGCCAGCCGATTGGAGTGGTTGCTTCCATTACCCCTTGGAATTTCCCGTTGGCCATGATGACGCGGAAAGTAGGACCTGCCATGGCTGCTGGATGTACAGTCATTGTCAAGCCTGCAAAACAATCTCCTATTAGTGCATTAGCGTTTGGTAAATTGGTGGAAATGGCGGGAGTGCCTGCTGGAGTGGTCAGTATCGTAACAGGGAGTGCCGGACCTATCTCGGATGAAATTTTTGAAAGTCCGGTAGTAAGGAAAATATCTTTTACCGGATCTACTGAAGTAGGAAAATTGCTGGTTACCAAGTCAGCCCCGCAGCTCAAGAGACTTTCCCTTGAGCTTGGAGGACACGCGCCCTTCATCGTTTTTGAGGATGCTGATTTGGAAGCCGCAGCAGCTGGTGCCGTTGCAAGCAAGTTCAGGAACACCGGACAAACGTGCGTATGCGCAAATCGAATTTACGTCCACCGTTCTGTCATCAATGAATTCTCGGCACTTTTTGTTGAAAAGGTACAAGCTCTAAAAGTCGGAAATAGCATTGATCCAACTGTTGAAGTCGGGCCTCTTGTCAGCAGTGATGGCCTGGAAAAGGTAGAGGAGCATGTACAAGATGCCTTGGAAAAAGGCGCCAGCCTTCTTTGTGGCGGACAAAGAGTTGAAGGGGAATTGGCTGATGGATTATTTTATGAACCGACCGTACTGGGTGGAGTGAACAAGGATATGCTCATCACATACCAGGAAACATTTGGACCGGTCGCGCCAATCATTCCGTTTGATACAGAAGAAGAGGTGATCGAGCTTGCCAACAATACAGAGTACGGGCTGGCCGCTTATTTTTACACACAGAATATAAGCAGGGGAGTCAGGGTATCCGAAGCTCTGGAGTTCGGCATCATCGGCTACAACGACGCCATTCCCACCGTTGCACAAGCCCCATTTGGCGGCATGAAAGAAAGCGGCATGGGGAGGGAAGGCGGCCATCAAGGCCTTGAAGAATATTTAGAAGAAAAATATATATCGATGGGTTTTTAAAATAGGGCAAGAAAGGGCTTAAGGTGAAGTCGAATCCTTAAGCCTTTCCTATTTACTCATAAAAAGTCTTAATTCAACACAAGCTCCCCGTTGATTTACAAACCTCAGTACAGAACCTAAGGCCAGATTGCTTTGCATCCTAAGACAAATAAAAAATATCCTGAATTTTTGAATTGGTAGCATGCAAATTAGCTTAATTGTGACAAAAGGAAGGTGCAAAGATGAATGTTTCAGATATGAAATTGACAAGTTTTCCGACGAGTTTATAGATAAAGGTAGATGTTAGAAAAGACTATATAGCAATATTTGGCATAGCACCAGAACTTGATTGAAATGGTAATTTCACTTATTTTACTAAAGTCAGATTCGAATGTATTAACGGAGAAAGAGGATTTTACTATGATGCAAAAGAAGTGAAAATATTAGACCCATATGGATGCCATCATCCCTAACTTGATAAGCTTTTCCTGTTTGCTATAATTACCCTGTTCGTAAAAGTACACTTAACGGCAGTTGCTGCAGAAACAGTAATTCCATTACCGGTTCCTTTAGCTGTTAATACAAGTCCAGTACGACAAATATTTGCATTTATACCGCTAGTTTTAGTGGGTGTGGCGAATAAATTTTTTACTATTTCTATTCCGAAATGGTATCCAGCGGGATTTGACTTTTCAAAGATAGGATTAGATTTGTTTGGGAAAGTAGATCTTGCGACAGTAACAGGTATTTGGTCTATCGAACTAGCTCTAGTATTAGGTATTATTGCAACAGTTGCTTACGATTGGGCACGTGTTACAACGGGGTCTCAAAAGGGCATTAATGCCAGTATTGGTGGAGCGTTACTGGCAGCTATGATTTCTGCTTCTGAATTTAATGGGGTCATTGCTTCATTACCAGGATTTGCAACGTATGTGATGGTATTTCACACACTTTTACGAATCCACTTGTAAATGGGGCAGTTACAACAAACGAGTTATCTGGTATTACTGGTTCTTCGTCTGGTGGAATGGGATTTGCGCTTAGTGCGATGGGAGATAAGATATACAAGCTATTAATCAATATAATATTCCTCCCGATGTAATGCACCGTGTCATAGCGATGGAATCAAGCGGGATGGATTCGTTACCTCATAACGGCGCTGTTATTACCTTACTTACGGTTACAGGCTTAACACACAAACAATCATATGGAGATATCTTTGTGATTACAATTTTTAAGACACTAGCAGCATTTGTAATTATTTTAGTCTATAGCTCAACTGGATTAGTCTAGTTAGAAGTCCATGATAAATTGTACTTAAAGTAACGATACTTTACTTCAATACCAGAAGCTGATTAGCAGCTCTTTTTTGTATGAAAACAAATAAGCCCTCCATAATCAGATTTCGAATTAGGGATGGAAACGTTGCCATCCCTTTATGATTGAGGAGAACTTGCTGTTTGTCACCCGCCTATGAATGACATTTCGATTTTATCCTGTTTTTTCACTGTTCCCGCTGACCGCTCATCCGAATAGCGGTCGTCCCTCCGGTTCCAAAGTGAAATGATGAAGCCTGTCAATTCTTCATCTGACATGTCGGAACGGAGCAATGACTTTAAGTCATGCCCCTTTCCATTGAACAGGCATGTATATAAACTTCCGTTAGCAGAAAGACGAGCACGGGTGCAACTGGAACAAAAAGACTCAGAGACGGATGTTATAACCCCCACTTCGGTTGTAGTTCCCTTATACCGGAAGCGTTTTGCTACTTCTCCAAAATAATCTTCTACAACTGGTTCAAGATCGAATTTTGCTTGGAGGATTTCGAGTAACTCTTTTTTTGTAAGTACATTCTTCATCTGCCAGCCATTTGTATGTCCGACGTCCATGAATTCTATATAACGTAATTGAATGCCCTCTTCTTTACAAAACCGCGCCATCGGCAGAATTTGAGATTCATTGATTTCTTTTTTCACTACCATGTTCACTTTAACTCCAAGGCCTGCTTCTTTGGCAGCAGCTAAACCTTCTATAACAGGCTTTATCCCGACACCCCTGCCGTTCATCTGTTTAAAAAGTTCATCATCCAGGCTATCTAAACTGATATTCACCCTCTTTAATCCCGCTGATTTCAAATTCCTGGCTTGTTTTTTCAGAAAAACACCATTTGTAGTCAACCCAATATCTTCTATACCGTCAATTTTGATGAGCTCTGAAATAAGAGTTGAAAGGTCTTTCCGAAGTAAAGGTTCCCCGCCTGTCAACCTTAGCTTTTTAACTCCCAAGCTTGCAAATAATTTAGAAAGCCTTACGATTTCCATATATGACAAGAGCTCACTTTTAGGCAAAAATTGAAAATTATCATGAAAAATTTCAGCAGGCATGCAATACTGACAGCGAAAGTTACACCGATCTATGACGGAAATCCTTAAATCCCTTAGTGGTCTGTCCAATGAATCTTTTATATGACGGTTCACTTAACCACTCCCAGCCCCAAGTATTAGGAAAAACAGATCATAAAAAGTGGCGCCATGGTCAAAAGCTTTTTGGCGTTCACTTTCAGTTAAAGAGCCCATGAATAGTTTTCTACTTCCAAAAAGGTTATTAATATATATGCATCTAACATCAAATAATTAAGAGTATCAGTAAAATTTTTAACAGATTCCTCAAACTCTTTGCTTCTTTGCTTATTCTTAGCCCTTTTAAAATACTCATTAACTTCAATTTGTAGATTGGTTTAGGTTTTCTAAACAGACCACTGGAAGTTATTGGACTAGCTTAAGGTAATCAAAGATACATCAGAATGACCCCATCAAGATGGGGCCATTTTACCGTTTAAAAAGGGAGAAAAAAACACTTTACTCTAGGAAATAATTAGAGAAGTGGGGACAGTCCGCCATTATGGCAGCATGTAAATGGTGTTGTGCGGCGGCTGTTCCAGTTTTGATTGTCGGAGGCGTCCTTCTTGTACAAGTTCCTGTAATCCTTTTTCGATATGGGAAATGGAGGTTTCTAGGAGGTCTGCAACTTTCACCGTAGAGATGCTCATGTATTTTGGTTTCTTTGATGAGGACATGATCATTGATTGAACTAGTTGTAAAAGAATTTCTTTTTCCATAGCTTCGGTTCGCCTGCCTTCAGTTAAATTTCTTTATATATGTAGACTCGATTCGCTATCAACAAATCATCTCCTATAAACTTGCCAAAAAAGAAAGGGTTAATACACAGAGGCTTTAGAATAATTTTTAAGGGCTGTAAAAATATATTTTATTCATATCCTTTTTGGGAATACTAGGATGAATCAACAGCATTTGCTGGTGTATGGCTTAATTTATAAAAAAATTCAGCTTAACGGCAGCAAGATAGGAGGAATCACATGTCTGACCATTCTTTTTCCATCCGAATCAACGAAAAGGAATTAACAGCACAGCCAGGTCAAACGATATTGCAAGTCGCCCAAAGTCATGAATTGTACATTCCAAGCATTTGTTATCATCCCGATCTGGGGACAATCCAAACCTGTGATACATGTTTTGTGCAGGTGGGTGGGGAATTAGTCCGTGCTTGCTCGACAAAGGCTGTTCCAGGTTTGACGGTTGATACAATGTCAAAGTCTGTTAAGGATGCCCAGTATGAAGCGATGTCACGGATCCTAGAGAATCATGAACTTTATTGTACTGTTTGTGATAATAATAACGGCAATTGTACCGTCCATAATACTGCTGAATACTTAGAGATTGAGCATCAGAAATATGAATTTAGAGAAAAACCCTACCCTCCGGATAATTCCCATCCTTTCTATAGGTATGAACCAGATCAGTGTATATTGTGCGGCCGGTGTGTTGAGGCCTGTCAGGATTTACAGGTCAATGAAACCTTAACTATTGACTGGGGAAGAGAAAGACCAAGGGTTATCTGGGATAATGATGTTCCAATTGATGAGTCTTCTTGTGTATCTTGTGGACATTGTGTGAACGTGTGTCCATGTAATGCTTTAATGGAGACATCCATGCTCGGTGAAGCAGGATTCTTAACAAACCTGCCGGCTCCAATTTTAGAGCCTATGGTTGATTTAATTAAAGAAGTGGAGCCTGGATATAAAGAAATATTTGCGATATCGGAAGTAGAAGCTGCCATGAGGAAAGCACGTATTAAGAGGACTAAGACGGTTTGTACATACTGCGGTGTAGGCTGCAGCTTTGAAGTATGGACAAAGGACAGGCAGATTTTGAAAATTCAGCCTACCCATGAAGCTCCCGTTAACGGCATTTCAACCTGTGTAAAAGGAAAATGGGGCTGGGATTTTGTTAACAGTGACCAGCGCTTAACCAAGCCTTTGATTCGTAAAAACGGAGAGTTTGAAGAAGCGACCTGGGATGAAGCGTTAGATCTGATTTCAAGTAAACTTACGGAAATAAAGGAAGAGTATGGCCCGGAATCCATTGGAGTGATCGCTTCTTCCAAGTGCTCCAATGAAGAAAACTTCGTGGCGCAAAAATTTGCACGTGCGGTTATCGGAACAAACAATATCGACAACTGCTCTAGATACTGCCAATCTCCGGCTACTGCAGGACTCTTAAGGACAGTAGGATTGGGGGGCGATTCTGGAACTATCCAGGATATTGAAACTACAGACTTGGTTATTGTAATTGGTGCAAATCCAGCGGAATCTCATCCTGTCCTGGCTACACGTGTAAAACGAGCTCATAAGCTATTTGGACAAAAACTATTAGTAGCTGATATTAGAGAGCATGAGCTAGCACAACGTGCGGATTTCCTTTTGCATCCTAAGCCAAGTTCTGATTTAATCTGGATTTCTGCCGTAACGAAGTACATTATCGATCAAGGTTGGCATGATAAAGAATTTCTGGCGAATCGTGTATCAGGCGTAGAAGGATATATTAAAACACTGGATAAATTCACCTTAGGCTATGCAGAAGAGATGACCGGACTTTCGCAGGAAGAAATAATCAAGGCAGCAACAATGATTCATGAAGCTAATTCAGTCTGTATCCTTTGGGCTATGGGAATTACCCAGCATTCTGGCGCAACAGACGCAAGCACTGCCATTTCAAATTTATTGCTGATTACGGGGAATTATGGCCGTCCAGGTACAGGTGCCTATCCCTTAAGAGGCCACAATAACGTACAGGGAGCCTGTGATTTCGGTACAATGCCATCATGGTTTCCTGGTTATGAGCCAGTCGGTAATGCCGAGGTTAGAGAAAAGTATGAAAAAGCATGGGGCGTTGAAATTCCAAAAGATCCTGGAATGGACAACCACCACATGGTAGAGGCAATCCACAAAGGAAAATTAAAATCCCTGTATCTATTTGGAGAAGAAATGGGGCTTGTGGATGCAAACTCGAACCATGTTCAAAGTGCATTTGAAAAATTGGACTTCTTTGTCGTACAGGATATTTTCTTCTCTAAAACGGCACAATTTGCCGATGTTGTTTTACCGGCATCACCTTCACTTGAAAAAGATGGGACATTTGTAAATACGGAAAGGCGCATTCAAAGGTTCTATAAGGTGTTTGATCCGCTGGGCGATTCGAAACCGGACTGGCAGATCTTCCAGGATGTAGCGAACCGTATGGGTGCGAATTGGAATTATTCGCATCCAAGTGAAATTATGGATGAAGCGGCCAGTCTTGCTGTCCTATTTTCAGGTGTGAGCTATGCCCGTCTTGAAGGCTTTAACAGCCAAGTTTGGCCGGTTCACAAAGATGGAACGGATACACCTTTATTATATGAAGACAAATTTGCCTTTGCGGATGGAAAGGCAAGGCTGTTCGCTGTTGACTGGACTCCTCCATATATGGCAGGAGAAGAATATGATCTCCATTTAAACAATGGACGTTTGCTTGAGCACTTCCATGAAGGAAATATGACGTACCGGACAGAAGGACTTATCCATAAGGTACCTGGCACATGGCTGGAGGTATCGCACGAATTGGCGGAGGAACGAAATCTCAGTGACGGTACATTAGTTAGATTAAGTTCACCATATGGACAGGTTAAAGTAAGGACGCTTGTTACGGACCGGGTTAAAGGCAAGGAAATTTATCTCACGATGAACAGCTTTGAGGACGATGAAGCTGTCAATTACCTGACAAGCAGCTATCATGATCTAGTTACACATACTCCTGCATATAAGGAAATCGGTGTTAAAATGGAGATTTTAGAAGCAACAGGTGAACCGCCGTTGCCTAAGCATAACCACCGGTTTGGTAACAGGAATCCGCAGATCAGCGTTCGGGTTGAGGAAAAGTGGCAGCGTGACGATTTTCAAGCGATAGAAGAGTTATTTGGAAATGGAGGGGAAGCATATGGCGAAAGCAATCAGGCACATTAATAAACAGGTTCCAAATGCGATGGAAGAACAAGCTCAGTCAATCGGGGAAATATTAAAAGCTCTTGCTGATAACAAAGAAGGGATTCTTTCTGCACTCGCCATATTAAAGAATCTACAGGAAATTGGGATTCTTGATGCACTTCATGCCATTTTGGAAAATCGTACAGACGTCGGCGTTATAGCCATGCAGCAAGTTAACCAGCCTGGTATGCATAACACCATCAAAAATGCCATTTACCTTTTCAATTTCATGGGCACCTTAAAGCCTGACCAGTTACAATCTATGCTGGGCGGTGTTACAAAAGGCCTTGACCATATGGGCGAAAGCATCAAAAACCATGAAAAACATAGCTTATGGAAATTAGGTAAAAGCTTGAGAGACCCAGAAATCAAAGCGGCGATGACAACCATGGTTGAATTCCTGCATGGCATGGGTGAATCATTTACACAGCATCCTTCACAGGAACTTCATCCAGAAGGAGGACAAGGGTAATGGAAGAACAAGGTGTTATCAAGATTCATGGACCGCTATCGGAAAAAGATTCCGACGAAATCATTCGGTCATTAAACGGTGTATGGGGCATCCTCCAGGCTGATGTAAATAAAGAAAGTGGAGAAGCAAGAATTGGCTATGACAAAAATGCCGCTTCATTCCAGGATTTTCAACAGGCCATCAGAGACTCAGGCTACGATATAAAAACGGAAAATCAAAATTCACCTCACTAAGAGGAGGAAGATTATGCAGATTTGTGAATTATGCGGCAGTGAGCAGGAAATGGAAACAGAAGAAACTGAATCAGAAAGAACCAGAATTCTTCATGTCTGTGAAAACTGTCAGAACGACAGAGCTTTCAACTATTTTGACAACTAAAAGAAGACGTGAGAAAAGGGAATCCGATTGTGGAATTCCCTTTTTTTATGGCAAGGCGGTAAGAGCAGCTGCCAGTTTGGCTGTATAAAGCTGTGAGTTAATCCAAATAGCAGTCCACATATGAGCGAGAGTACTTGAAGCTGTGACTCAGTCAGCATAAACCAGCTCAGATTGCGATATAAAGAAGTTTTAGTCACTAAAATTGCCGTATGGCCACTAAAAAATTCATTTAGAGTTATACTTTAGTCTTACCGGGTTTAACTTTACGTTCCATACCCTAAGAAACCAGAACCTTCATAAAAAAAGCGATATAAAAATCTATATCGCCTTCCATTTTATTGAGCATCCTTATATAACACATCTTCTGCCAGGGATCGGAATAGCTCTCCTACCAGTGAGTCTTCGTCATATACAGAAGTACCTGCTGCTTGTACAGGACTCGCAAAGGGGACTCGTGCGATTACATCTGTTTGAAGCCGTTCAGCCAGGCGTTCTCCGCCGCCTCTTCCAAAAAGGTAATTCCGTGTGCCATCGCTTTCTTCATAGTAGGCCATATTTTCAATTACGCCTAATATGTCATGTTTCGTATGACGCGCCATGACCCCAGCTCTTGAGGCAACATGCGACGCTACATTATGAGGAGTAGTCACAATAACTTCCTTTGCCTGCGGAATCATGGCAGCCACATCAATTGCCACATCTCCTGTACCTGGAGGCAGGTCGAGAAGCAGATAATCCAGTTCGCCCCAATGGGTATTGGCAAGGAAGTTTTGAATCCATTTATTCAGCATCGGCCCCCGCCACATAACCGGGTTATTATCCTCTGCAAAAAAACCCATGCTCATTACCTTCACATCATGACTGAGAACTGGTATTGCAGTTTTGCCGATCATAGTCGGCTTTTCATTAATCTGCATCATGGACGGGATGCTGAATCCATAAATATCCGCGTCCAAAATTCCTACCTTTTTCCCCATTCGGGCGAGGGCAGCAGCCAGGTTGATGGTAACGGTCGATTTCCCAACGCCGCCTTTGCCGCTGGTTATCGCGATAAAGCGTACCCCGGAATCATGGCGCAGCATCGACGGCATCCCGCTTTCCGTTGTTGAATTCTTCTTCAATACTTGAGTTAATGAAGCTCTTTCTTCAGGACTCATGGCCCCAAAGCTTACATACACATTTTCAGCACCAATGCCTCGAAGAGCATTTTGAACATCTTCTTTAATCTTCGCTTTTAAGGGACAGCCCTGAATGGTTAATACAACCTCAAGACTAACATCTGATTCTTCTATTTTTACGTTTCTAACCATTTTTAACTCAACAAGGCTTCTGTGAAGTTCTGGATCCTGCACACCACTTAAAACTTGCATCACTTGTTCCTGTGTAATCATTTTATAACATCCTCTAATGTTTTTATCCTCAGTATGGTCATTTTTTATAAAAAAAAGACTGAAAAGATTAGGTGTCCTTTAATCTTTCATCAAAAATTGTGTAATGTCTTTAAGGCAGCTTTTTCTTTATGCAACTAAAGGGTCAGCATTCCTGTAATAACTGAAAATGAGGTTTGAACGAAAAAAGACCTCT
>NZ_JVPL01000157.1:0-436 GCF_001054655.1 Bacillus sp. 220_BSPC | reverse complement strand
ATCTTAGCCTCATTCTGAAATCATATGCTTGTACATATATTAGCCATAAACACATGATAAAAGGTGATGTATATTTTTCAGAAAATCACGGCTATTATTATAGGAAGTCTATTATTGAGTATCGGAATAAACGGCTTTTTAGTTCCCCATCATTTATTAGATGGAGGGATTACAGGCATTGCCCTCATCATCCATTATTACTTTGAATTTCCGACAGGTTTAGCTATGTTCCTTTTAAGTATCCCTCTGTGTATATTCGCCTGGATCCATGAACGAACATTTTTTTATAATAGCTTTCTCGGTTTAATTGTTGCTTCTATATTCATTGATTGGCTAGAGCCTTTAAGAAACCAATTTTCTCTTTCTATTTTTCCGAGTATGTTAATAGGAGGGGGATTGATTGGAATTGGAGTAGGGATCATGCTTCGATATGAGG
>NZ_JVPL01000156.1:0-643 GCF_001054655.1 Bacillus sp. 220_BSPC | reverse complement strand
AAGAGGAGTTAGATCATTTTTTAGAATTTCTAAAAGAAATTGAAGAGGTGGCAGGGCAGATGCCTATGGTCATTTTAGAATCTACAGGGCATTACCATTCTCCCGATATTCAATACTTGGAGGAACAAGGGATTCTATATATCTTACTAAATCCGATTATTTCTTATCAGGCAAAGAAGTCCAGTTTACGGAAGGTAAAAACGGACGTAATCGATGCGTACCAGTTGTGTGTGCTGTATTACAAGGAGGATTTTGAACCTCATAAAATTAGAGGAATTCAGCTTTTAGACCTTCGTAATTTGTCAAGACAACAGGAAATCGTAACGAATATGTATGTGGAGGCTAAACTTCAGTTTCACACCATTTTAGATCAAGTGTTTCCTGAATACCGGAAGGTTTTTGGGGATCTATATTCGAAGGTTTCTTTATTGATGTTAAAGGAATATCCTACATCAGAGACGGTATTAACGGCCGGAGAAAGTAGACTAGCAGAGAGTGTAATAGAGTTCTGTCCTAGCCGATCGGGTGAATGGGCATGGGAAAAAGCAAAAAAAATAATGGATTCCGCATCTCGAAATCCATTTCAAAAAAATGTGTATGAAAGTCACGTAATCAATCTTCGTATGTATATTGAGTTGCTTTT
>NZ_JVPL01000155.1:0-447 GCF_001054655.1 Bacillus sp. 220_BSPC | reverse complement strand
AGAATTATCTACACAAATAGATCTTTTAACAGAAAATGAAACAAAAATGAAAGCACAACATCAACAATTAAAAGATGAGTTGCAAACGGTCGAGTCTGAATACCTCGAATTGCAATTGGAGGTAGAACAATTAACGGAGATCAATCAAACTTACCAAAATACTGTCATTCAAATAGAGAAAGAAAACAATGAATTAATCGGGAAAAACAATCAGTTAAAGTCTAATCAAGAAAAGGAACGAATACAGTTTCAGGAATCGTTAGAACAAATAAATGATGAAAAAAACGAGCTGAAATCAACTACATTGGAATTGGAACGAGAATTAAAAGATGAGAAAAGGGTGTCCCAAGAATTATCTACACAAATAAATCTTTTAACAGAAAATGAAACAAAAATAAAAGCACAACAACAACAGGATCAACAGTCCTTCAAAAAAGTTATCCAAGA